>NZ_QSOX01000034.1:0-19453 GCF_003466325.1 Bacteroides sp. 4_1_36 | reverse complement strand
TATAGACTTGCTAAATTATATGCTTAAATATAAAATACCTCAGATTGTTACGTTGACCCCTATAAAGGGCTAAATAATATCCGATAGGGCAGAGATAATGGAATAAAAAAAGTCCCACAAATCGTTGAATTTATGAGACTTACCTATTCATTATCCAGTTAGTTCAGCGGAGAGACAGGGTTTTGAACCTATGACTCTAACCGCTTATATTTCAGCTACTTTGCTTTCAAAATTTCAAATAGGTAACGAAACAGTAACGATTTTCAACCGTTAAGCCTGTCCAACTTTGACCGCTGTTTGTCTGCCTAACTTTCGGGTTCAAAGATACGGCATTCTTTTGAAACTCGCAAATATCTGATAATAAATATTTTTGGGTTAGTGCAAGGTGCAAGCTATATATATAAATATATACTTGCACCTTGCACTAAAAAAAAGCACTGGGGTACAAATGGTTAAAACAAAATCCGTATCTTCGTAACCGATTAAAAACAAACGTGTATGATAATAACTAACCGTGAAGAAGTAATAGATAAAGCGTTCGGAGTATTTGTCAGGATGAACTACGAGAAAGCAAGCATCATCACGCTTGCCAAAGCCTGCGGAGTGACAAAAACGGGCATCGTTTATTATTTTCCGCACAAGCTGGATTTATTCATGGCTGTGGCAGACAAATACGTGCTAAAAATGCACGAACCGGGAAACAAGTTTGCCGCTCCTGCCGATACGTTGGAGAAGTTCATCGGGCAATACGTGGCGGGGGTAGCCGCTTCCATGAAAAGGATTGTTGAACTGATTGACGATAATAGCAGCCCGCATGATTGTAGCCCTAACTTCTACTACTTTCATTTCCTGTCACAAGTGCGTATGTACTATCCGGGCATCAGGCAGAAAATTGAGAAAATCTACCGACAAGACTATGACCTATGGGAGAAAGTCATACAAAAAGCAAAAAACAGCGGGGAAATCAGAAACGACACGGACGTGAAGAAAACGGCTACCATGTTCCGGCAAATGTTTTTAGGACTGTCATACGAACAAGCATTTCTGAACGGTCTAAACGTGGACGAACTGGCAGAAAACTTTCGCTATATCTATTCGCTGCTTAAAGCCTGATACAGTTTTGTTTTTTTAACTTCTATTATTTTTGAACGTATGTTCAAAATGTGGCGTTTTTGTTTTATCTTTGGAGCATGAAGCAAAATTCAGCGACATGGATAAGGTTCAGAAACAAAGAGGAAGCATCGTGCTACACAAAGAAACAAGGGACGGTGCAGACTACATACGGATAGAATATGCGAACAGTCAGGCTGTAACCCAACTGCTCGCCCAAGACACGGGTATGGAAATGGCTGGCAACGGCTCTGCATACATGGCATCAGCCGCTTTCAGCCTGCCGGATTTCTACGACCGCTATTCGCCCCACGCCTATATTGATTACAGCCGGGTTTACGTGCGGCATCCCAAACCTAAAAGGGAATACACACTGCCGAAAGGCTACCTCGAACTGCTGGAACAGAAGCGTTACAGCCCCTCGACCGTCAAAACATACCGTGCCTATTTCAGCGACTTCATGGAATATCACAAGGGACGGAACATCGACCGCCTGAAAGTGCCGGACATCAACAAGTACATACTCTATCTTGTGAACGAGAAGAAAATCTCGGTGTCGCAACAGAATATGCGCATCAATGCTATCAAGTTCTATTACGAACAGGTGAAAGGCGGCAAACGGCAATACTACGGCGGTATCACCCGTGCCAAAGAGTACAAGAGCCTGCCCGAAGTGTTGAGCAAGAATGAAATTAAGCGCATCCTTGCACAAATTTCCAACATCAAGCATCACTGCATGATTTCGTTGGTTTACTCTGCCGGACTTAGAAGAAGCGAATTGCTTAACCTGACCCCGCAGGACATCAACAGTGAAACAATGTCGGTTCGCATTATGGGCAAGGGGAAGAAATGCCGTTATTCGCTCCTTTCACCCAAGTTGCTGGAAGAACTACGGCACTACTTCCGGGAATATCGCCCACAAAAATGGTTGTTTGAGGGCGAAACACCCGGAGAGCAATATTCGGCAAGTGCATTGGTGAAAGTGCTGAAAGAAGCCGCACATCGTGCAGGCATCAAACACCGTGTACACGTACACATGCTGCGCCACTCCTTTGCCACACACTTGCTGGAACAGGGAACAGACCTGCACACGATACAGGAATTGCTGGGACACAACGACATCAAGACCACAACCATTTATCTTCATGTGTCAAGTGCCCATAAAGCAAAAATCCCTAATCCTCTTGATACACTGGATAATTCGTGAGGTGCAGTTATTAGAGATTAGGAACTACACCATGAGGTGTGGTTATTAACGCATTAATAATAATTGAGTTCGTAAAAAAGATTCACATAAAATGGAAAGAATAAAAACAATAGCATTTAGAGGTGGCAACGATTTAATTGCCAATTTACAGCTATGTATTGACCGGATTGGTTATACTATTCCTGATGTCATGAATCGTATATCAGGTCAATATAATGTTAGATGTGTGTTTGAAAAGGTTGAAAACCAATTAACCTTTAGTGATTCCATTTTAGGCGAACTAATAAATCAAACTTATTTGGGGAAAGTCTATATAAATGACAAGTCAGATATACGATTGTTTTCTCCGAATAGTAGTTTGTCTGAACATAAAATAGATTTTAGCTTACAAGGAGAATTTAATATAGGTGTTAAGATTTTTAAGGACAAGCCTGTTCACACCTTGCCCGCTATTGATGTTCTTCCAATACCTGTTGAAATTATCACTATTTACTTCTATTTTTCAGAAATGAAACTAAATGAAAATTTGGTTTACTCTATATCTGACAAATACTTTGATTCTTATGATTATCTCGGCTTCATTCTTGTAGACTTAGCAAAAATGGAAGAAATAATAACTCGAAAATATGGCAATCGGAAGTTGGATTTAATAGACGAATTTTGCAATACAGAGCTAATCGATGAACTGTTCAGCCAAGAAATAATCATGATAACTTGGGGTATTCATCCCTATTCTTATCCGATTTACAGTTCTGAAAATGTTGATTCTATCCGTCCTTTATTGGGGCGAGAGTATAAGCAAGAGGGTCGCTTTTACATCAAGGAAGACATAAGAGAGTTGAGTTTAATTCCGGGCTACGAATTAAGGAAGTGGCCGGAATTTACACAAAAAGAATGGACTAAAATATCATTGAATGGCAAAGGGAAAATAGCACACTTAACTCCTTATATCCTTGAAGATTCTGAATTTGAAACAGTATTAGTTTCATTTCTAATTCATAGAAGCGAGGGGTGCTTAAAAGAAAGTATTCCTCTGCTAAATGTGAATCTTTTATACGAATAACATTGTAATTATTATTAACGAGCCAAGATAGCTGCTGAACGCAGCTCCTTGTCAAGCCATTAGGCGCAAAATAGTAAAACAAAAAAATATTATGTTATGGATTTCTTAAAGTGCATGAGCAATTTTCCGTGGAATAGATTTGCCACAGTATATGAAACCAATTCAATCGGCTTAAAAGGCATCTTTATAAAGATGTTCAACAATACAGCTGAAATGTCGGATTATCAATATGTGATTGATAGGCTTGAATGTCAGGACACACTATATAGAATTACCCCTTGGGGACTTAAATTCTATATCTGTTTACTTATGGAAAACAAATCGAATCAAGACATATTATTACAGAACATAAATGTGCTTTTTGAAGCTGCAAATTATAATATGCAGGTCGATATTGCAACCAATTATAATCCGACCAAAGGCAATCTGATGAAATATGAGAAAATTAAATCAAACCTCTTTGATAGAGATTTTGACGGAACAATGGATGCCGATTACATAAAAACATTCAAATCCATAGACCGAAATTTCATGCAGAGAAGTACAATAGATTTAATTCAACAGAATATTTCTTTGTTTGAAGATTTAGCAAAGTCAACGAATAGCAATATTGCCCAAAGTGCTTCTTTGCTTGTTAATTCAATTCATAATCCTAAAAAGTATGACTTTGGTAAATCGTGATTAAATAATCGCCTAACAAGCACCTGTTCCGCCTAAACGGCGGCAAGCTGCATCCCATTATGTGCCACAAAAAAAGAAAATGAGAATATGAAACAAGAATTTGAAGGTTTTGATTTTACAAACTTTTGGGATGATAATTACTATGCCCGCAAGGAGTATATCAGTGATGCCCCAACTGATGAATTGATAGCCGATGTAGAGAAAGAATTAGGATACAAGTTGCCAGCTTCCTATATATGGCTGATGAAGCAGCATAATGGAGGCATCCCTTTCAATACATGCTTCCCTACTGATTCACCCACAAATTGGGCTGAAGACCATATTGCTATAACTGGCATTTACGGTATAGGTAGGGAAAAGGACTATTCACTATGTGGAGAAATTGGCAGTCAGTTTATGATTGATGAATGGGGATATCCGGAAATAGGTGTGGCTATTTGTGACTGTCCGAGTGCTGGGCATGATATGATTTTCTTGGATTATCGAGAATGTGGTCCATTCGGAGAACCAAAAGTTGTGCATATCGATCAGGAATCAGATTTCAAAATAACTACATTAGCAGAAAATTTTGAGGATTTTATACGAGGGCTTGAAAATGCTGAGAAATATGAGGAATAGTAAGTAAGGCACATAACAAGCGGATGAATCTCCCTAACGGTCGATTATCTGCCGAACATTAGTTGCAATATGAAAAGAGTAATTATACTTTATGTTTTATTCTTGCTTTCACCTTATACTTTTGCACAAAACTATAAGGAAACTATTCAAACAGAGATTGATGCAATAAACAAAATGCCTTTGAGAATTGCATACCTTGTTCCTTTAGATAGTTTAGGAAAAGTAATAGAGGATGAATATATGGAATTTGATCAAATCCATTCATACAAAATCTTAGATGATGGTCAAATTAAGAATGCCAATATATTGTTCACTATGTATTTCGATAGCGATAACAATATTAGGAAAGTATTTAAGCGATGGGCTGACGGGGGTGCATTGCATAGTATCGCATATTATGATTCTAATGGGCGATTGATATATGGGGTATATAATAGAGGAGATGAAACTCACGGAAAGTTGTATGCTGACGCTCCGGGTTTTCATATAGAGCATTTTCCTGAAGAGAATGAATGTAATGACTGTTTTGAAGCATACCTATTCTTATCTACGAAATGCATGGAAGCTCAGTATAATATAATATTACAGAGCCCTCCAAATGCTAAAAGGACGATTTTTACTCCACAAGTTGGAAATAGTGCCATACTATGCAGTTCTTACATTTATTCTTTGCCTAATGGAGAAAAAACTACCAAAGGCGAAGATGGTATAGCAGTCAATTTTGGAATGCCTGTTGTCATAAGTAATTTAACAAATGACTGGTGCAAAATAAATTCCATTTTTAATGCTCCTATAGGTTATATACCTATTCAAGACATTGAAATCATTAAGTAAATATAGTCAGCAACTAACAAGGTCGAGATAACAGCTTAACGCTGTTCCTCACCAAACCATTAGCGAAAAATTCAGCAAAGATGAGATACAGAAAAGAAACAATAAGTCATTTCGCACGAAACAATTTGATGCGAGAAGGGGAAAAATACAGGTATTATTTTTTTGACTACCTGTATTATCGGTTGTTTATACTTTATCGAAAATATAACGAACCAGCACGTTTCAGTGCTTGTGGTGTGCTTTGTATGATTTCGTTAATTGCATTGTTTTTTTTCTGCATCTTCCTTGCCAGTGTACTACCTGACTATTGGATTTTTACGAGGAAGAACTTTACTCCCTCCCAGGGAGCATTTATCGGCGGGTGCGTTTCTGTCTTGTGCTTTGTCGCATTCTATTTACGATATAACCGTAAAAGAACTGCCGCCATACTTTTGAAATACAAGGGCAACAAGTGGAACAAGATAATCCCGATATGGATAATACTTTTTCTTCCTCTAATCATGTTCCTGACAGGAATATGGATAGGTAGAACATTTTTCTAATGAACGACAACATACACGAATATAGAGATATTAAAGATAAAAAATCGCTAACAAGGTCGAGATAACAGCTAAATGCTGTTCCTCACCAAGCCATTAGTCACAACTTGCAATAACTTATAAATGATAACAGCATGAACAATGACATTATAGTGGCAGAGGATGAAGATGTTAAAATCATCTTTCATTTCAAAGTGTTTTGCGAACTATTAAAAGAGTGCATATCTACATATGGAAATACTACCATAGAGAATGCACAGCAGCTGGTTAAAGACTTTCATCCTCTACAACAGCCAATAAACACAACTGATGATGTTGTTTTCTTTTCTCACGAAAACATTTATCATTGGGCAATGCTTGCTCTATATGGTGAAACGTATTGGCTTACACATCCTGAATGCGAAAAGCTTCCCGATAGTTATGAGAAATGGATAGAAAGTGCTTTAGCCCGATATGCTTTGGATGACTGTTATGAATTTATAAGCAAGAATAATAACGTGACTAACAAAGCGTGATAACGCCTAACGGCGTTCCCCGCTTAGCCAATAGTAATAACTTGATAAACATAAACGAAGAATGAATATAAAAGAGATTATTTCTAAAATCAACAATATGAATCTTCAATCCGAAGAAGATTTGCAAGAGGTAGAATCTATTTTAACAGAAATGGATAATACTTTAATCGAGCCTTTATTTAGATTGCTTGAAAGGCATCCACATTTCAACTTTGGCAATCCCGGTCGTGTAGTCCATTATTTGGAAAAATTTGATAATAATACTTATGCCCCTTTTTTATATGCTTCTATCCGTAGAGTGCCTACTGAATATAATATATGGATGCTTAACAGATTCTTAAACTCTCTTGACACTTCTGAAAAATCAGAAGGTATAGTGATTTTAGAAGAAACATCGCAGAAAGATATTGATGAAGGACTTAGAGAATGGGTGAATGACTGTTTGGATGAACAGAAAGAGGAATGAATTATTACTAACGAGCCAAGATAGCTGCTAAACGCAGCTCCTTGTCAAGCCATTAGATGTAATTATATGACATGAAAATCTATGAGAATAAAATATTGAGAATACTTGGATTTATTTTTATTTGGATTTATGTATTCGGTGTGGGCATTTGCTTTGCTGCAAAATGGTATGCTATTGGAATATCAGGAGCTATCTTATTGGTTGTTTGGTTAAATTCCGGACTTATTGGTGATACTATTTATAAATATAGAGTAAAACAGGCTACAAAACAAATAAAAAGGTATGGAATACAATTATTTGTTGATTTAAACCAATGTAAAGTCACTACACAGAAATGGAATACCAAGAAATTAAGGATGCAAGAGCCTATCTTTCGGATATTCCATACATGGGAAATCCAATTTTGGAATGGTGTCAGTGGCTATTTATTCCCTGACATTTATCATAGTGAACAAATCGTGTCCACTACAATATACACCGTAACGTACACAACCAAATACAATGGAAAGACAAAAACATTTCGCAGTGATGCAATCTTGAAGGAAAAAGTTTCATTGGAAATGCTATTGCAACACTATGGAATGACAACGATTTACATAAATCCGAAGAATGACAATCAATATTATTTTGATTTGGATTTTCTAAAATAGATACAGCTAACAACGCAGGATAACGGCAAGCCGTTCCTTGCTGAACCATTAATATTAAATGAGAAAAAACGATGAATTGGTATAAGTATTGGTATTACACAATTTATTTCATTTATGACCATTTCAGTAAAAACGCTGAAGATAACAAAATATATTCCATTGGATTTTTTTCCTTAGTTATATATATGTTATTTACAGTGTTGGGATGCTTTATAAATAATTTCTTCGACTTTGAATTAATTGGATATATTGCGCATCCCTTTTCCCATTTGATATTCATATTAATTACATTTCTTATAAACAACCTCCTTTTTGACAATACAATAAATGCAAGAAAAGACAGGATGCTTTATAAAGAATTTAAAACACAAAGAAAAAATGTTTTCTTTATCTTATTGACAATTGGAATTATTTTCATGTTCAACTACAATGCTATTTACTTAAAGAAATATTTTTTCTAATTAGGACAACAATAATATTAACAAAGAACGACAACCCCTGAACGCAGTTTCTTGTCAAGCCATTAACAATATGAGTAGCCTTATCACAGCAAAGAGATTTGGGAAAGTTCTGATATGGGTATGGAACAGATGTATAAAGAAAACTGCCATTCCTTATGAAGAACTTGATTTCCATTACCCCGATTGGGCTTTCATTATTACAGGTTGTATCTTTTTCGGGGTTGTGGTAGGTGTTACCCTGCTTTATTTTGCTTTTATAAAACAATAGACTATTTACAATGAAAGCCCGACTTAAATACCCGATATTCAGCTTTGCCCCCAAAGGCAACATGATATACGTGTTTCGCAAGGAAGAACTGTACACAACGACCAATACCAAGTTGTTGAAGAAGCGGAAGAACTACATTGTTGTGGATGCAACCGGGACGAAATATGTTGAAAAGGGGGCGCACAAAGTGAAGTGGCAAGGGATGTTGGGATATTGTATCAGGATGCAGGGACGTGTGATTTCCATTGAATACGAGTACGGGGACAACCCCGAACCGTTCCCGTTACGGAAACTGCAAGAACTGGTAGCGGAACGATACCCCAAGACACGGTGGTTCAAGGAAGAATGCTGGAACAGCGCAGACGAGTTCCGGCAAGTGATTTTCGCCTGCAAGACCTTTGAGGAAGTGGCGGACATACTGATGCCCGAACGAAAAACGAGCGTTTGGCAACGCATTGAAGAATATTTCCTGCGGGCAGGTTTTCTTATGCTTGCCGCCATGTTCCTTTATCACGTGGTTTGGCGGCTAATCCAAAAGGTCTGGCTATGGGCTACCGGGTAACGTACAGGAAACAAATCAATTTATTCAGATATGGAACAACGGATTACACCACTATTGCTTCCCACTCCCGAAGCGGAGTTGGAAGCGTCCTGCAAGGAACTGGACGAAAAGGTAACATGGCTGCTGCACAACAGCCGGAAAATGGACAACTACTTGGAACTTGAACCGTTCAGCAAGGACGGGCGGCTGTGCGCCCACGTGTGCGACACGCTCAAAAGCCTGCCGGAAACGCCGACACTGGCGGCATACAAGGACTACAAGGCAATCATTATCCTGCTGGGTATGTCCACCACCCATTACGCCATACTGGACGAACTGGCGGAACAGCACCGCAAGCGGGACGAGATACCCGAACTGACCGCCTACTGCGATGCGCTCCACTGGATGCGACCGGGACGGCAGTACCTCTGCAACGTGTACAACACGGTATGCCACGCTTTCCACCTGCTACGGAGAAACCCGGTAAGGGACAACCGCCTGCTGGTGACGGAAAAGGAACTGCGCCACGCCGAACGGATGCTGCCGGAGCTGGGCAGGCAGACATTCACCGAAATGGTGCGTCTGAAAGGCTACATGGTCTATGATGCCGAGCAACTGGCGGACAAATGCGGCATGGAATACGGCTCGTTCCGACGGAAGGTAAAGAAAATGACCGGGTACACGGCTAAGGAATGGGTGATAAAGGAGCGTGCAAAGGACGTGGAACACTACCTGAAGAACACCAACCTCACGCTTACGGAAGTGGCGTTCACCACCGGGTTCGCATCGACATCGAACCTGAACGACTTCTGCAAGGCTTACTTGCTGGACACACCGGGCGAGATACGCAGAAAAGCGCAGGAAACAAGAAAATGCACAGTTACAAGAACGTAATGTGAAAAATCAAGAATAAAACAGATTTTTTATGCCCGTAACTTTGTGCTTCATAAAAGATAAGCACAAGGTTATGGAACATAAGATACCGTTGGAAACATACTTCGCCGGACTGCTTCAAAAAGTGGAATGGCAGATACAGGAATACGAGGACACCGCAGCGGACACGCTGACGCTCTGCCGCCTGTGCGTGGACTACCTGCAAGAGATACTGGGCGAACTCAAAAACTTTATAATCTCCTACCCGTTCGCCAGCACGGAAGAGGAAATACACTTCTTCAAGGAACTGAAACCGCTTTTAGCGAGCAAAATCATCTATTACAACACCGTTTACAAGATAGAGGTGCGCTTCCCCAGCGGCAGCGAGGAAGTGCAAAGGGACTACCTGCTGTCGGAAACCGACCGGATTTCAAAGTCGTTCCAGCGGAACTTAGCGTTCTACCAGTACCACCGAACGAAAGCCACCTACTTGGACAGGCAGTATTTCATGCGTGGGAAGCCTGACATACAAATCATCGTGGACAGTTTCTATTACGAAACAGACCCACAGTTCAGCACCAGTCACGATTTCAAGGTAGCCAAGATTTTAGCCAACGAACTGCTGGAAATATACCTCACCAACCGTCTGCACGAGCTGGAACGCCGGGAACAACGCAAGCGGGTGAAGAACGGCTTCATGGGAAAGGTGTTGCGCTGGACGGGGACGAAAAGGGCGTTGGTGGAACTTATCTACGCACTGGACGCCTGCGGCTGTCTGAACAAGGGGACGGTTGATATTAAGGAGATTGTAGCCTACTTTGAATACGTGTTCGACATCGACCTCGGCGACTTCTACCACACCTACATGGAACTAAAAGCCAAGACCAAAGACCGAACGGGCTTCCTCTCCACCCTGAAAGACAGGTTGCTGATGCGCATGAGGGAGCAGGATTAGGCAACCGTGCTTTAACAAAATTTATTTCGCCACAGGTGGGTACATCTGTGGCGTTTAATTTTTCAGGACACCCGAACTTTGCGGCAAATCAATCAGTTACCGTTATGGAAATAATAACATTCGAGTCCAAAGCCTACAAGGAACTGGACAACAAGATTACCGCCATTGCCGACTACATCTTCAACCACATGGAAACGGCAAGGCAAAGCGAGGAAGACATGTGGGTGGACAGCTACGAGGTCTGCACGTTCCTGAAAATAAGCGAAAAGACCCTGCAACGCCTGCGGGTGTCGGGAACTATCGCCTATTCCAACATCAGGGGACGCTACTTCTACAAGGTCAGCGAGATACGCCGGATGCTGGAAGAACGCCTGATAAGGAGCAACAAGGAGAACATCGACAACCTGATAACCAACCACCAGTTGTATGCTAAGGAAAGAGGAAATCTTAGAAAGAACAAGTAACGGGCTGGCGGTGTTCAAACACTACCTGCCCGGCAACTGGCGCATAGGTCGCAACTTCCTTAACCCGCTGTACGAGGACAGCAAGGCTTCCTGCAACATCTATTTCGACCGCCGGGGCGGTATCTACAAGATGAAGGACTTCGGCAACGACAGTTACAGCGGCGACTGTTTCTTCCTCGTGGGGCAGTTAAAGGGGCTGGACTGCAACCGGGCGGCTGACTTCGTGGAGATACTGGAAATCATCGACCGGGATTTGGGCTTGGGGCTGGCTTCCGGCATTCCGGTTTCCGTTCCCCCGGCAACCGTCTGCCGGGCAGTGCCGGACAAACCCGAAGAAACGCCCGAAAAGCCCGTCAAGCCCTACCAGTTCCGGGAACAGAAGTTCCCGCTTGCCGAACTGGTGTACTGGCAACAGTACGGCATCACGCCCGAACTGCTGGAACGTTACAAGGTCTGTTCGCTCCGGGAATACAACAGTGAAACGGCAGAGGGCAAACCGTACACCTACACTTCATCGGTGGCAGAACCCATGTACGGCTACAAGGGCAAACAGCACATCAAGCTGTACCGCCCGTTCTCCACGCCCCGTTTCCTCTACGGCGGCAGCTTCGGCGAGAACTACTGTTTCGGGCTGGAACAACTGCCAGCCAAAGGCGACACGCTATTCATCACGGGCGGCGAGAAAGACGTGCTTTCGCTGGCGGCGCACGGTTTTCACGCTATCTGCTTCAACAGCGAAACGGTGACGATACCGCCCACGCTGGTCTATCGGCTGACGTTCCGCTTCAAACACATCGTCCTGCTCTTTGACATGGACAAGACGGGCAGGGAAAGTTCATGCAAGCAGGAAAAACTGTTGGAAGAATTTGGCGTGAAACGCCTGCTGCTGCCGCTTCCGGGAACGAAAGAGGAAAAGGACATATCCGACTACTTCAAAGCCGGGAACACCCGTGAAGATTTCCTGAAACTGTTTATCGAATTTTTAGACAACCTGTATAGCGATACATTGATTATGCTTAAATCGTGCGAGATAGATTTCAACAACCCGCCCGCCAAAGCGCAAGAGATTATTTCGGCGGGTGACGTTCCGTTAGGAACGCAAGGCAACCTGTTCGGCATCACCGGGGGCGAGGGAACGGGAAAGAGCAATTACGTAGCCGCAATCGTGGCGGGCTGCATCTGCCCGGCTGGTGCGGAAGTAGATACGCTGGGCATACAGATAACCGCCAACGGCAGGCACAAGGCGGTCTTGCTCTACGACACCGAACAGTCGGAAGTGCAACTGTTCAAGAACGTAAGCAACCTGCTGGCACGTGCCAAACAGCCGGACAAACCCGATGAACTGAAAGCGTTTTGTCTTACCGGTATGTCACGCAAAGAACGCCTGAACGCCATTGTACAAAGCATGGATAAGTTCTACTACCAGTACGGCGGCATCCAGTTGGTCGTCATTGACGGCATCGCCGACCTTGTTAAGAGTGCCAACGATGAAGCGGAAAGCGTGGCGGTGATAGATGAACTTTATCGGCTGGCGGGTATCTACAACACGTGTATTCTGTGCGTGCTGCACTTCGTCCCCAACGGTTTGAAACTGCGGGGACATTTGGGCAGCGAGTTGCAGCGCAAGGCGGCTACTATCCTTTCGATAGAGAAAGACGAAGAACCTACCCAGTCGGTGGTAAAAGCCCTGAAAGTAAGGGACGGAAGCCCGCTGGACGTGCCGCTGATGCTCTTTGCTTGGGACAAGGAAGCCGGGATGCACGTGTACAAGGGCGAGAAACCACGTGAGGAAAAGGAGAAGCGCAAGGAAAGGGAACTGGTGAATGTCGCACGTGACATCTTCGGGCGGCAGACACGCATCACCTACATAGACCTTTGCGAGCAGTTGCAGCAGGTATTCGACATCAAGGAGCGCACCGCAAAGAGCTATATCCGCTTCATGCGGGAAAGGGACATCATCACCAAAGACACGGCGAACCAAAGCTGTTTTGTCATCGGTTCATATCATCTTCAAAGGAACGCAAGCTGCCCGTAGGCGTATGGGCTGAACTTGTGTATTTTTAGGTGCTTGTGTCCTGCCCTGTTGTGATAACACGGCAGGATTTTTTCTGTTTGCACGTGATTTTTCAGGGTATTTGCTTAACTTTGCAGAAGTTACACGAAAAAAGTAACGGCAGTTGGACGGCGGTTGCCGGAATATTGCCTTTATATATAACATATACGTTCGCCGAACGTCCCGATGCGAAAACTGGCACTTTTCAAAATGTGGGGATATTCAGCGCAGGATATGCTATGCGTTTGTCATAGCGTGGCTGCACTGTTTCCACATTTGGGTATGCCAGTACCTCGCATCGAAACAGCGTCATGCCACGCTTTCTTTTTTGGGGTGGCGGCTAACGTGCCAAGACAGTAGGGATTTATATCACTTTAATACCTGACAATATGGAACAAATCAAAGCGCACATCGCCGTATCGCTGGACGGGCATACCGCCACGCCGGACTATGAACTGGACTGGATGCCCCGTGAGGTCAAGGAACTGGCGGCAAGGGAACACGCCGCCGCAAGCTGCCTGCTTATGGGGGCGAACACCTACAACTACATCTTTGAACACTGGGGCGGGTGGCCGCACAAAAGCAAACGGTCTTTTGTGGTGTCACACTACGACACCAACGTGACGCCGGACTGCGGGGTGGAGTTCCTGACCGAAGAACCGCTGCAAAGGGTCTATGAACTGAAACAGGAAACCGACATGCTGGTGGTGGGTGGCGGCAAGCTGCTTACTTCATTGATTAAAGCCGGACTGCTGGACAGCCTGACAATCTACACCGTCCCGGTCATGGCGGGCAAAGGCATCGGTTTTGTCGGGGAAACATCCGGCTCGCTGTGGAAGCTCTCGGAAAGCAGGGTGCTGGATAACGGGGTGGTCTGTTCGACCTACCTGTTTGGCGGGAACATATAAAAAATGCGCCCGGTTTCCCTCCGGGCGCAACCACTAAAATTTCAATTATTATAAGCTGTAAAACCTATCACAATGAAATTTCAGCGGCAAAGATAGGCTATTTCTTCGGTTTCGCTTTCTTTTCGGGGAATGAAAAACCGACATTGAACTGCTCGTCCAGTACCAGCGAAGCATCGAAAGCCTTGCCGTTCTTGCCCTTGAAGCCCTTGATTAACCCGGTCTTGCGTTTCGTCACCAGCTCGACAATCTGCTTGTCGGAAAGCTGCTTGTCGCACTTGTTGCGGAATATGGTAAGCGTGCAGTCCACGTTGGAACACTTCGCCACTTTCGGGTAGAACAGGATGCGCCCGCTGCCGCATTTCGGGCAGGGGCAGGTTTCACCAGTAGCAACAGATAGCTGCACCGATAGCAGTTCTGCGGTGATTTGCGTTGCGTACACCTCGATGCCCTTCCGGAACGTGTCGGCATCCATGCTTCCCGCTTCTATCTTGGCAAGGGCGGTTTCCCACATGCCCGTCATTTCGACATCGGCAATCTTCTTGTCCTTAACTATCTTGTAAACGGCAAGCCCCTTGTCGGTAGGCACAAGGTTCTTCTTCTCACGCACGATGTACTGGCGGGCGAACAGCGTTTCGATAATCGCCGCACGGGTGGCGGGCGTGCCTATCCCGGCATCTTTCAGGCTGGCTTTCAGTTCGGCATCTTCCAATTCCCTGCCTGCGTTCTCCATTGCCGCCAACAGGCTGCTTTCCGTGTGCAGCGGTTTCGGCTTGGTCTGCTTTTCGAGCAGATCCACGCCGGAGAGTGGCAAATATTCTCCCTCTTGGAGTGGCGGCAGGCTGGCGGCTTCTTCATCCCCGCCCGTTTCCTGCTCGCCGAACACGGCACGCCACCCGGTTACTTTCATCACAGACCCTTTCACCGTGAAGTCGGTATCTCCCCCTGACAGCAAGGCGGTGGTAACGTCTTTCACGCACTTGCCCGAAAAGGCTTCCAGCATACGCCCGGCTACCAGCTCGTAAACCGCCCGCTCGTCTTTGGAAAGTTCGCCGGGCAGGTTCTCGGTAATGATTAAGGCGTGGTGGTCGGTCACTTTGCCGTCATTCACGCTGCGGCGGTTCAGGGGTGTGCCGTCCAGCCCGGCGGCATACCCGGCAAAGCGGGGGTATTGCCCCAGCAGGGCGACACGTTCCGGCATTTCATCGAAAACGTCCTCCGGAATATAGCGGCTTCCGGTTCTTGGGTAGGACATCACTTTCTTTTCATACAGGCTTTGCGCTATGGAAAGCGTCTTGTCAGCCGAGAAGTTCAGCTTCGTGTTCGCTTCCTTTTGCAGCGTGGTAAGGTCGTACAAAAGCGGCGGTTCTTGGCAGGCTTCTTTCCTCTCAACGGATTTAACCACAAGTTGCCCGGCATCCTTTACCCGTTGCAGGACGGCTATGGCTTCGGGCTGCTGTTCCCACTTGGCGGTTGATTGGGCGGTAAAATTTATTCCCCCGCTGGCGGTCGCCGCTTTGAGTTGCCAAAACTTGGCGGGTACGAAATTCTTGTTCTCCAAATAGCGGCTGCATATCATCACGAGCGTGGGTGTCTGCACCCTGCCCAGCGAGAACACCCCCTGCCCGGCGGCAACGCTCAACGCTTGGGTGGCGTTTATCCCTATCAGCCAGTCCGCTTCGCTGCGGGACTTGGCAGAGAGGTAGAGGTTATCGTAACGCTCTCCCGGCTGCAAGTTATCCAGCCCCTCACGGATTGCCTTGTCGGTAAGGCTACTTATCCACAGGCGCACAAATGGTTTCCGACAATTCAGGTAATGGAAGATATAGCGGAAGATTAACTCACCCTCACGTCCGGCATCGGTGGCGACAATAATCCGGTCGCACTGGTCGAACACTTCCTTTATCACTTTCAACTGTTTCAGCACGCCGGGGTCTGCCTTGTAGCCTTTCTCCGCTTTCACCTGACGGGGGATTAGCTGGAAATCGGGCGGCAGTATGGGCAGGCTCTCCCGGCGGAAGTTCGCCACGCCGTAGGCTTCCGGCATGGCAAGCTGGATTAAGTGGCCGAACGCCCATGTCACCATATACCCGTTGCCGGAAAGATAACCGTCATTACGCCCGGTCGCACCGATGATGCGGGCGATGTCCTTTGCCACGCTGGGCTTCTCTGCTATCAATGCAATCATAATTCTTTACTTTTTAAGGTGGGTACTACATTTTCATTCCTCTGGACTTCTTGGGCTTGTCCGCTTTCAGGCTCTTGTCCTGCGCCTTGTCCTGCTTCTCTTTCTGCTTGGCGGTGGGCTTGTCCTGACCCTGTTTCAGCGGCTCTTTGCCCTGCTTGGTGGCTTCGTTGGTCTTGCCCCCCGAATTGACCGCTACCTGCGTCCGGCTCTCGGCGGCGGGGGTAACGTCTTTCGGCTGCACCTTGTCGGGGGATTTGCCCTGTACGCCGGGCTGCACATGACCGTTGAACTCAACGCCCTTTCCGTCCTTTATCCCGGCTACCTGCTGTTCTGCGGGCTGCTGTCCCTGCTGCAAGAACTGGACGGCGGCACGGGGCAGGAACTCCAAGCCACGCTCCACCGCACTGACCTGCAAATAGGCACTGCGCTTCGTGCCGTCCCTGAATTGCAGGTTTTCCATTTTCACCGCTTGCCCGGCTTCAAAGGCGGCTTTCTGCTCCGGGCTGACTTGCACGCCGCAAATGGTGTCGGGGCATTTCCACTTGTCAGCCCGCATATACTCCAGTTCGTGCGTGTACCTGTCCCGGCTGACGAACACGGGGATTTGCTCGCCGCTTTTCGGGTCTTTGATTTCAGCGATGCCGCCCAAGTTGCCAGTGCCTTGCAAGTTGCCCTGTTCCTGCTTGGTGAACCCGTGTTCATGGAACGGGCGTTGCAACAGCTTTTCGTCCTGCTGCACGCCGTGCAGCTTGGGTATTACCGTGCCGTCCTTTGCCTGATAGAAAGAGAGCTTGACATCGGTAGGTTTGAGGTAGAAGCCGCCCACCGTCCCCGAAACGGTGTAGGTATTTCGGGACTTGTAGCCACGCATCACCCGGTCGAAGTCCTTCGTGTTTTTCAGGGTGTCGGCGGTGATGCCGACTTTTTTCAGGTTCTCCCAGTCGATTTTTGCCGGGTCGAAGCGGTAACCCTGCTTGAACTCGTGGAAGTCGGGCTTCGGAACTCGAAGCATTTCAGCCCGCTTGTCGCCCTCCGGTGTAGGGTTGCGGTGGTTTTCCTCGATTGCCTTTGCGTCCTGCTCCGCTTTGGAAGCCTTGACGCTGAACAGTTCCAGCCCGGAAGTGTCCTGATACTTGCGGTAGAAGTTGGAAATGAAGTTGCTGAACACATCGCTGTTCTTGTCCACCTGCATGAACTCGCCACCGTGTGTCGGCGGTACGGTCTGCAAATTGCCCTCCTTGTTGATACCCTTAACGGCACTCACCTTGCCCTGCTGTTTATCCAAGACCAGCAGCACGTCTTTTTCCTGCCCCTCTGCGGGCGGGGTCATTCTGTTTGCCATAAATAATTGGAATTTTAGTGGTTACGGGAATAGTCCCGCCCAAAGGTAGCGACTAAATATGCTATATTTGGACGGGCGGCAAGGGCTGTCCGAATTTGTCCTGCGGTGTCCCGATTTGTCCGGGTGGGATGAAATTCCGCAACCATTGGTTGCAGAATTGAAAAGGGCATAAAAAAAGAGAGTGAATGATTTCACTCTCTTTCGATGAACCCTTTGTGAACCCTTTGGTCGTTTTTTGAAATAGCTAAAACTCAAGTAATTTGCATATTTTGCAAAAGAAAATCATTCGAGTATGAACCATATGTGAACCCTTTAATGGATTAGCGGGGAACACTGTTTAAGCGTCATCGCGCTTCGTTAGTAATCTGTTATTGCACTCGTTTCAAATCCCCGATAGATTGGAGTGACATTTCTATGTAGGGAATAGTTTTTAGAATATGGATGTTATCTATTGCTTCTTTACCACCCAATGCCAATGCCGATACAAGACATGGAGATTATAGAATAAAAATAATTCATCTTTCTTATTATCAGTCATTTGAATATTTTCTGTTTTTCTCTATTTTTGCCATTTTCTGTTATTCAGTACACTTTGAAATATCATTTTCTTTTGTACCTTTGCATCCGCAGAAAACAAAAGAAAATCAACTATTTAGTGTAATTACCCGGTTACGGCACCTAAATCGAGATAAAACCTCTAAACAATGGCAATGTTAGAAAATAAAACGAAAGAAAACCCCAAGCTGGAGCAAAATAAGCTCTCGGACGGTAGAATAAGCCTTTACTTAGAGTATTATTTCCTC
This sequence comes from Bacteroides sp. 4_1_36, assembly GCF_003466325.1. Taxonomy (NCBI): domain Bacteria; kingdom Pseudomonadati; phylum Bacteroidota; class Bacteroidia; order Bacteroidales; family Bacteroidaceae; genus Bacteroides; species Bacteroides sp. 4_1_36. The sequence continues at coordinate 917 of NZ_QSOX01000034.1, read as the reverse complement.
CTCAAATTATTAAAAGTAATACTGTCAAAAAGAAATACCTTTTATTCTTACTCTTTTCGCCAGTACTTATATCTTGCAGTCAACAGAAAAAAGTTTAGTACGGTTTGGATATATAGACAAAAAACAGACTAAACTCCAAACATGGAAATTCAGATATTTTTTATACATTTCTCTTATATACAAATGATAGCCGAATTCAATTCATATATGAGTAACATAGACATAGACTTCTTCAAGGAGTTGTGTCTGAAACATGGAGAGTTACGACATTATAAAAAGAATGAGTTTATTCTCCATGAAGGTGATGCCTGTTCTTTCTTCGGGTTTATCTTATCAGGCGTAGTCAAATACAGTTGCACCAACCGGACAGAAAACAAGCCGTATAATGTCGGTTTTTCCTTTCCAAATGAATTTATAGCCGATTATCCCACTTGCTTATATGGCATGAAATCAGAATTGAATATACAGGCGATAATCCCGTGCGAGATTTACATCTGTTCTTCTACATTCTTACAGCAAAAATTCAAGGAAAATAATGAAAACCAACGGATAGCCCGTATTGCAGCCGAACAGATGTTTTTCCAATCATATTCACGTTATTTGGATTTATTCAGATTCACACCGGAAGAGCGTTACCTCCAACTTTTAAAAAAATGCCCTGCAATCCTTCAAATGGTATCACTAAAAGAAATAGCATCCTACCTTAAAATTACACCCATACACATGAGCCGAATCAGACGCAAGCAAAGTTTTGACAACAAAAAATAAACATAGGTTTAGAAATTTACATTCATAACAATATTCCAAGAGTATCTTAATCTGCCAAAGAATTCTTCTTTTTATCTTTGTCTTATCTTTGGTTGGTTCAACGAAGAGACAAAATAAAGATTGAATGAGTTAAACAAGAGATTAAAAAA
>NZ_QSOX01000033.1:0-20565 GCF_003466325.1 Bacteroides sp. 4_1_36 | reverse complement strand
GGAGAGCTTATCTTCCGCTACCTCTACCACTATACGGGTTGCACCACTCCTTTCGTGCGTCTGTGGATCAGCTCGCTCACCGACAAGGCTATCCGTGAGGGACTGCGCAACCTCGAAGACGGCAGCAGGTACGACAACCTATACCTCGCCGCCAAAGCGCGGAGCGAATCCGACTGGCTCGTGGGCATCAACGGCACTCAGGCGTTATCCATAGCCGCCGGACATGGCACGTATTCGGTGGGGCGTGTGCAGACACCCACGCTGGCGATGGTGTGTGAACGCTATTGGGAGAACCGCCGTTTTACGTCCGAAGCATTCTGGCAGCTCCATATCGCAACAGACGGTTGCGACGGCGAGGTCGTGAAACTCTCATCCTCCGAGAAATGGAAGTCGAAAGAACCGGCAACGGAGCTATATAATAAGGTAAAGGCGGCAGGCAGCGCAACGGTAACGAAAGCAGAGCGTAAGGAGAAGACGGAGGAAACTCCCTTGCTGTACGACCTGACCACGCTCCAAAAAGAAGCCAACGCCAAGCACGGCTTCACGGCGGAACAGACGCTTGAAATCGCGCAGAAGCTCTACGAGAAGAAGTTGATAACCTATCCGAGAACGGGAAGCCGCTACATCCCCGAAGACGTGTTCGCTGAAATCCCCAAGCTACTCGCCTTTATCGGCACGCAGCCCGAATGGAAAGACAAGGTGCGGGCAAAAGCCATCCCGACACGCCGTAGCGTGGATGACGGCAAGGTAACAGACCACCATGCCCTGCTCGTCACGGGAGAGAAACCGCTCTTCCTCTCCAAAGAGGACAGCACCATTTATCAGATGATTGCCGGACGAATGATAGAGGCATTCTCCGAAAAATGCGTCAAGGACGTGACTGCTGTCACGGCAGAATGTGCCGGAGTGGAGTTCACCGTGAAAGGCAGTGTCGTGAAGCAAGCCGGATGGCGTGCCGTCTATGGCGAGGAAAAGGAGGAAACTACCATCCCCGGCTGGCAGGATGGCGACACGCTCACGCTGAAAGCCACCTCCATCACCGAAGGAAAGACCAAACCCAAGCCGCTGCATACCGAAGCCACCCTGCTCTCGGCAATGGAAACAGCGGGCAAGGAAATTGAGGACGACGCGCTGCGGCAGGCGATGAAGGACTGCGGCATCGGCACTCCCGCCACACGAGCGTCCATCATCGAAACGCTTTTCAAGCGCGGTTACATGGAACGCTGCAAGAAGTCGCTTGTTCCCACCGAAAAGGGACTCGCCCTCAATTCCGTGGTGAAGACGATGCGCATCGCCGATGTAGCCATGACGGGCGAATGGGAAAAGGAACTGGCACGTATCGAGCGCGGGGAACTGCCCGCCGACACTTTCCGCAAGGAGATAGAGGCGTACACACGGGAAATCACCTCCGAACTGCTCTCGTGCGACAAGCTCTTCGGCAGCCGTGATTCCGGCTGCGCGTGTCCCAAGTGCGGCACGGGCAGGATGCGGTTCTACGGCAAGGTGGTACGTTGCGACAACACGGAGTGCGGACTGCCCGTGTTCCGGCAGAAAGCGGGACGCACCCTGTCCGACGACGAAATCAAAGACCTGCTCACCGACGGGCACACCAAGCCGCTCAAAGGCTTCAAGAGCAAGCAGGGCAAGAACTTCGATGCCATAGTCGCCTTTGACGGGGAATATAACACGACGTTCGTGTTCCCGGAAAAGAAATGCAAGTCTTCCTATCCGAAAAAAAGGAAATAATCACTAACTTTTGATAAGTTAGGCTGCATCTCAACAATAGAAACAAACAAGTTTTTTTCGTATTGTCTTCGATTTGCACTAACTTTGCCACTTGTTCAGAGTAATGAATTGTTCTTCGATACCGGATTACACTCATACTTTGGATTTAGTGGTGGCACTCGGAGGGATACCGAGTGCCTTTTTCTTCCTTTTTCCAATCAATTATCCCGTTAAATATCAATCCACTAAACTCCAAAGTAATGAACAACAAGAAGAAAAACGAGGGTCAGACCGACTTTTCCTATTACGGTCTGTACCTGCTGGACTACCTCCGCACGAACAAGTTTGAACAGGCGACTGACACCGCTTTCATACGGGAACGGGCCGACCGTGCCGCCGAAACGTATGAAAAGGCGCGGCTCGAAGGCTATCCCGCCGATGGCGCGCAAGAGCAGGCGATGGACACGCTGCTGCGCGGGCTGCGCTATTCCCGGTACGCCATTCTCCGTGAAGTCGTGGAGAGCGAGTTTTTCGACGAAGTGCCGGAAGAGAAACAAGAAGCCTTTATTCTGAAACTCATGCCGCTTGTCGGCAACGTGTTCTCCGTCTATGACCTTTCGGACGACAACTTCGCCCTGTCTTCCGATTACGACCTGCTCTACACGGAGCTGACGGGGGCAACCGTCCTTTACATCGGGGAATATGGCGTTTAACCGCAAACAGAAACTGCGGGACAACATCGAGGCGATACGGACGGCATTCATCCTTGACAGGGAAAACAGGACAGCGACAACCGAAGAGCGTGCCATACTTCAAAGGTACTGCGGTTTCGGCGGTCTGAAATGTATCCTCAACCCTGCAAAGGAACTGACGGATGCCGTCCGGTGGGCGAAATCCGACCTCGAACTGTTCGCCCCGACAGTGGAGTTGCACAGGCTTATCCGTGAGAACAGCAAGGACGAAACAGAGTACAAGCGGTTTGTGGATTCGCTGAAAGCGTCCGTGCTGACCGCTTTCTACACCCCCAAAGAGATAACCGACACCATCGCGGACGTGCTGGCAGATTACAGCGTCCGCCCCGCCCGTATGCTCGAACCGTCGGCGGGGGTTGGCGTGTTCGTGGATTCCATGCTGCGGCACAACCCCAATGCGGATGTGATGGCTTTCGAGAAGGATCTGCTCACGGGTACAATCCTGAGGCATCTCTATCCCGGCAAGAAAACGCGCACCTGCGGTTTTGAGAAAATCGAAAGACCGTTCAACAATTATTTCGACTTGGCGGTGTCCAACATTCCGTTCGGAGACATAGCCGTGTTCGACCCTGAGTTTCAGCGGAGCGACTCATTCGGCAGACGCTCCGCCCAGAAAGCCATCCACAACTATTTCTTTCTCAAAGGACTGGATGCCGTGCGTGACGGCGGTATCGTGGCGTTCATCACCTCGCAAGGGGTATTGAACAGCACCAAGACCTCCGTGCGTAACGAGCTGTTCAGTAAGGCTGATCTGGTATCCGCGATACGCCTGCCCAACAACCTGTTCACGGACAACGCGGGGACAGAAGTGGGCAGTGACCTGATTGTCCTGCAAAAGAACCTCAGCAAGAAGGAAATGTCGCAGGACGAGCGGCTGATGACCGTAATACAGACGGACACGAAAACCGACCTGACCGACAACGCCTATTTCATCCACCACCCGGAACGCATCGTGCATACGACGGCGAAACTTGACACCGACCCATACGGGAAGCCCGCTATGGTCTATCTGCACGAGGGCAAGGCAGCAGGCATCGCCGGGGATTTGCACCGTATGCTCGACGAGGATTTCCATTACAGGCTCGCCATGCGTCTGTATTCGGGTTCAATCCGGCAGTCGGGAACGGAAGAAAAAGTTACCGTTCAAAAGGAGGTGGAGCGTACTGCCATAAAGATGGAAACAACATCTTCGATGCAGGCGGTGGAAACTCCGACGGAGAAACCGCAACCCACAGAGGAAAAGCCGGAGATAGAGCCACGTCCGAAATATTCTGACGGTGTGCAGCTATCCTTGCTCGATCTCTGGGGGATGACGGAAGAAGTCAGCCAACAACCGAAAACCGCCAAAAAGAAAAAGGAGGCGAAAAAGGAAAGCTCGGCAAGGCGCGTTCTACCCAAGCCACAGGTGCATGTCACACAAAATGTTACGGCTGTGCCGACGGCTACCACCCCTAAGACTGTAACAGAGAACAAGGAGGCTAAAACGGAGAACACCGCCAAGCCTGCCGACCCGGACGACATCTATGCCACGTTGGACTGGGATACCAATCCTCCCATCAACGGCTTCTACGAGATGATGATGGATTTGACGCCGGAACGCAGGAAGGAACTTCGGGAACTGGCAAGGCAGCATAACGAGAAACAAGCGGCGGCGGAAAAGATGGAAGTGAAAGCCGTGCCGGACACTCCCCGTGAGCAACCACGGCAGGAGGAAACACAGCCGGAAGCAGTCACCGCACCTGCCGTTACAGATACCCCACCGGAAGCGGTGGCGACCTCCCTTTTCCCCGACATCGAAGCGGAGAAGCCGAAGGAAGAAGTCGTGGACCTTTCGCCGCGTGCCTACCACCGCACGCCGGAGATGCACCTGCGCGAAGGGTCGCTGGTGGCTGACAGGGGGCGTCATAACATCGGCTACCTGAAGGACATCACGCCATACGGGGCGACATTCCAGCCGCTCGACCTGAAAGGCTACCAGAAGGAGAAGGCGTTACAGTATGTTTTACTCCGTGACGCCTACGAGCGGCTGTACCGCTATGAATCGAACCTGCATGAAGCAAATGTCCCGTGGCGAGAGCATCTAAACACCTGTTACGATGAGTTTGTCATGCGCTACGGCAACCTCAACGCCAAGCAGAACGTGAAGTTAGTGATGATGGACGCGGGCGGGCGTGACATCCTTTCGCTGGAACGGGCGGAGAACGGGAAGTTTGTCAAGGCGGACATCTTCGAGCGTCCCGTTTCCTTCTCCGTGGAGAGCCATGCCAACGTCGGCTCACCCGAAGAAGCACTGTCCGCGTCGCTCAACAAGTTCGGCACTGTCGATCTCGACTATATGCGGGAGATAACCGACAGTACGGCGGAGGATTTGCTCACAGCCCTGCAAGGGCGCATCTATTACAATCCGCTCGTAACCGGTTACGAGATTAAGGACCGCTTTATTGCCGGAAACGTGATAGAGAAAGCGGAACGCATAGAGGCTTGGATGGGCGAAAACCCCGAAAGTGAACGTATGCCGGAGGTGAAGCAGGCGTTGGAGGCTCTGAAAGATGCCGAACCGCCGCGCATCGCTTTTGAAGACCTTGATTTCAATTTCGGGGAACGCTGGATTCCGACGGGTGTCTATGCCGCCTACATGAGCCGGCTGTTCGACACGGAGGTGAAAATCGCCTACTCTGCAAGCATGGACGAGTTTTCGGTGGCGTGCGGCTACCGCACCATGAAAATCACGGACGAGTTTCTGGTGAAGGGGTATTACCGTAACTATGACGGCATGCACCTTCTGAAACACGCCCTGCACAACACCTGTCCCGACATGATGAAGTCCATCGGCAGGGACGAGCATGGCAACGACATCAAGGTGCGCGACAGCGAGGGAATACAGCTCGCCAACGCCAAGATTGACGAGATACGAAACGGCTTCTCCGAATGGCTCGAAGAGCAGTCGCCACAGTTCAAGGAGCGGCTGACGACGATGTATAACCGCAAGTTCAACTGTTTCGTGCGCCCGAAGTATGACGGCTCGCATCAGACTTTTCCCGACCTCAATCTGAAAGGGCTGGCAAGCCGGGGCATCAGGAGCGTCTATCCCTCGCAGATGGATTGCGTCTGGATGCTGAAACAGAACGGCGGCGGAATTTGTGACCACGAGGTTGGAACCGGCAAGACGCTGATAATGTGCATCGCCGCGCATGAAATGAAGCGTCTGAACTTGGCGCACAAGCCGATGATTATCGGGCTGAAAGCCAATGTTGCGGAGATTGCCGCCACCTATCAAGCGGCATATCCCAACGCGAGGATTCTGTACGCTTCGGAGAAAGACTTTTCGACCGCCAACCGCGTGCGTTTCTTCAACAACATCAAGAACAACGACTACGATTGTGTCATTATGTCGCACGACCAGTTCGGCAAGATACCGCAGTCGCCGGAGTTGCAGCAGCGCATCCTGCAAGCGGAGCTTGACACGGTGGAGGAAAACCTCGAAGTGCTGCGCCAGCAGGGAAAGAACGTATCGCGGGCGATGCTGAAAGGTCTGGAGAAGCGCAAGCATAACCTTGAAGCGAAATTGGAGAAGGTGGAACACGCCATAAAGTCACGCACGGACGACGTGGTGGACTTCAAGCAGATGGGCATCGACCACATTTTCATTGATGAATCGCACCAGTTCAAGAATCTGACTTTCAACACGCGCCACGACCGTGTGGCGGGATTGGGGAACAGCGAGGGAAGCCAGAAGGCACTGAACATGCTCTTTGCTATCCGCACCATACAGGAGCGCACGGGCAAGGACTTGGGGGCGACCTTCCTCTCCGGCACGACTATCAGCAACTCGCTGACTGAGCTGTACCTGCTGTTCAAGTACCTGCGCCCGAAGGAGCTGGAACGGCAGGACATTCGATGTTTTGATGCGTGGTCGGCGATATTTGCCAAGAAGACAACGGATTTTGAGTTCAACGTGACGAACAACGTGGTGCAGAAGGAGCGTTTCCGCTACTTCATCAAAGTGCCGGAGCTTGCCGCCTTCTATAATGAAATCACGGACTACCGCACGGCGGAGGATGTGGGCGTGGACCGTCCCAACAAAAACGAGATACTGCACCACATACCGCCCACGCCGGAGCAGGAGGACTTCATACAGAAGCTGATGCAATTCGCCAAGACGGGCGACGCCACCCTGTTGGGCAGACTGCCGCTTTCGGAAACGGAGGAAAAGGCGAAGATGCTTATCGCCACGGACTATGCCCGGAAGATGGCACTCGACATGCGCATGATAGACCCGCATTACGAAGACCACCCCGACAACAAGGCGAGCCACTGTGCCAAAATAATCGCGGAGTATTATCAAAAATACGACGCGCAGAAAGGCACGCAGTTCGTTTTCTCTGACTTGGGGACTTACCAGCCGGGCGATGGGTGGAACGTCTATTCGGAAATCAAGCGCAAACTGACGGAGGACTACGGCATACCGCCAAGCGAGGTGCGCTTCATTCAGGAGTGCAAGACCGACAAGGCTCGGAAGGCGGTGATAGATGCCATGAACGCCGGGACGGTGCGTGTGCTGTTCGGCTCCACCTCCATGCTCGGAACGGGTGTGAACGCACAGAAACGGTGTGTGGCAATTCATCATCTTGATACGCCGTGGCGACCGTCCGACCTGCAACAGCGTGACGGACGGGGAGTTAGAGCAGGCAACGAGATAGCCAAGCATTTCGCCGGGAACAACGTGGACGTAATAATCTACGCGGTGGAAAAATCACTGGACAGTTACAAGTTCAACCTCCTGCACTGCAAGCAGACTTTCATCAGCCAGCTTAAAAGCGGTGCTATGGAAGCGCGTACCATCGACGAGGGGGCAATGGACGAGAAATCGGGCATGAACTTCTCGGAATATATGGCGTTGCTATCCGGCAACACCGACCTGCTGGACAAGGCGAAACTGGAAAAACGTATCGCCTCGCTCGAAGGGGAACGCAAGTCGTTCAACAAGGGCAAGCGTGATTCGGAGTTCAAGCTGGAATCGAAGACCCGCGAGCTGGGCAACAACACAGCTTTCATAGATGCCATGACGGAGGACTGGAACCGCTTCCTCTCTGTGGTGCAGACCGACAAGGAGGGCAATCACCTTAATATAATAAAGGTGGACGGAGTGGATTCCGCCGATGAGAAAGTCATCGGAAAGCGTTTGCAGGAGATAGCCAAGAATGCCACGACCGGAGGGTTGTACACGCAGGTTGGAGAGTTTTACGGTTTCCCGATAAAGGTGGTCAGCGAAAGGATACTCAAAGAGGGATTGGAGTTTACCGACAACCGCTTCGTGGTCGAGGGGAACTACAAGTACACCTACAACAACGGGCATCTGGCGCTGGCTGACCCGTTGGCCGCCGCCCGCAACTTCCTCAACGCGATTGAGAGAATCCCCTCCATCATCGACCAGTATAAAGCGAAGAATGAGGTCTTGGAACGTGAGATACCGCAGTTGCAGGAGATAGCAGGCAAGGTGTGGAAGAAGGAGGAAGAACTGAAACAGTTGAAGTCCGAACTTGCCGCCCTTGACCGCAAGATACAGCTGGAACTTGCGCCGCCTACACCCGAAATCACCGAAAAGGAGCATGAAGGGCAACAGGTCAAACCGGAAGCGAAAGGTGTGCGAAACGGTATCAGGCAATATCCCGAAGATACATCACCGCAAATACGCAATCCATCGGAAAGTATTATCGCCAATCACACCATAACTGGGCATCCGGGGCTGTATGCCAAGGAGGAAACCCGGTCCAAAGGATTGAAAATATAACCTTAGGAATTTTATCTGAAGTATTAATAAGGGCTATCCCAAAAGGTCTAAAAGTAAATTTTATCCTTTCTGCAAGTATCTGTAGGATGGCAACTGCATTTTTTTTCTTTTTGGGCAGCCCTTATTAAAATTTATTCTTATTTTAGGTTATATACATTCATGTCCATTTATGTAAAAAATCCTGCTGACCTTGTTTATGTCTTGTCAGTCACCATTTGCAAAACCATATTTGACCCTCAAAGAGGCTGAATTTGATAAGCAACTTGCTACATACTCATAATAAGGAGCTAAATAGAACACGAATGGGAAATACTCAAATGCCAAACTAAAGAAGATATTGGCCAAAATAAACGTTATACCGAGAGAGAAACTTGATTTTTTTCAACTTCCTAAAACGTTGTTGTTCAAACATTTCTACTTATTTGTACTTACCAGTTGAACCTACGCTTCCCTAATAAAATGTCTATGGTAAAAAGTTAAAAAATCCTCCCACTTTTGTTAGATATATTTTTTTGTGTAATTTTGTAATCGTTATGCGGCAGTAATAATATACATATTAATACGAGTTAGTAATCCTGTAGTTCTCACATGCTACGAGGAGGTATTAAAAGGTGCGTTTCGACAATGCATCTATTGTAGTATATTATTGCTTAATCCAAATGAATATTATAAATTTAGGAATTCTTGCTCACATTGATGCAGGAAAAACTTCCGTAACCGAGAATCTGCTGTTTGCCAGTGGAGCAACGGAAAAGTGCGGCCGTGTGGATAATGGTGACACCATAACAGACTCTATGGATATAGAGAAACGTAGAGGAATTACTGTTCGGGCTTCTACGACATCTATTATCTGGAATGGAGTGAAATGCAATATCATTGACACTCCGGGACACATGGATTTTATTGCGGAAGTGGAGCGGACATTCAAAATGCTTGATGGAGCAGTCCTCATCTTATCCGCAAAGGAAGGCATACAAGCGCAAACAAAGTTGCTGTTCAATACTTTACAAAAACTGCAAATCCCGACAATTATATTTATCAATAAAATTGACCGTGACGGTGTGAATTTAGAGCGTTTGTATCTGGATATAAAAACAAATCTGTCTCAAGATGTCCTGTTTATGCAAACTGTTGTCGATGGATTGGTTTATCCGATTTGCTCCCAAACATATATAAAGGAAGAATACAAAGAATTTGTATGCAACCATGACGACAATATATTAGAACGATATTTGGCGGATAGCGAAATTTCACCGGCTGATTATTGGAATACGATAATCGATCTTGTGGCAAAAGCCAAAGTCTATCCGGTACTACATGGATCAGCAATGTTCAATATCGGTATCAATGAGTTGTTGGACGCCATCTCTTCTTTTATACTTCCTCCAGAATCAGTCTCAAACAGACTTTCAGCTTATCTCTATAAGATAGAGCATGACCCCAAAGGACATAAAAGAAGTTTTCTAAAAATAATTGACGGAAGTCTGAGACTTCGAGACATTGTAAGAATCAACGATTCGGAAAAATTCATCAAGATTAAAAATCTAAAGACTATTTATCAGGGCAGAGAGATAAATGTTGATGAAGTGGGGGCCAATGATATCGCGATTGTAGAAGATATGGAAGATTTTCGAATCGGAGATTATTTAGGTACTAAACCTTGTTTGATTCAAGGGTTATCTCATCAGCATCCCGCTCTCAAATCCTCCGTCCGGCCAGACAGGTCCGAAGAGAGAAGCAAGGTGATATCCGCTCTGAATACATTGTGGATTGAAGACCCGTCTTTGTCCTTTTCCATAAACTCATATAGTGATGAATTGGAAATCTCGTTATATGGTTTGACACAAAAGGAAATCATACAGACATTGCTGGAAGAACGATTTTCCGTAAAGGTCCATTTTGATGAGATCAAGACTATCTACAAAGAACGACCTGTAAAAAAGGTCAATAAGATTATTCAGATCGAAGTGCCACCCAACCCTTACTGGGCCACAATAGGGCTGACGCTTGAACCCTTGCCGTTAGGGACAGGGTTGCAAATCGAAAGTGACATCTCCTATGGTTATCTGAACCATTCTTTTCAAAATGCCGTTTTTGAAGGGATTCGTATGTCTTGCCAATCTGGTTTACATGGATGGGAAGTGACTGATCTGAAAGTAACTTTTACTCAAGCCGAGTATTATAGCCCGGTAAGTACACCTGCTGATTTCAGACAGCTGACCCCTTATGTCTTCAGGCTGGCCTTGCAACAGTCAGGTGTGGACATTCTCGAACCGATGCTCTATTTTGAGTTGCAGATACCCCAAGCGGCAAGTTCCAAAGCTATTACAGATTTGCAAAAAATGATGTCTGAGATTGAAGACATCAGTTGCAATAATGAGTGGTGTCATATTAAAGGGAAAGTTCCATTAAATACAAGTAAAGACTACGCCTCAGAAGTAAGTTCATACACTAAGGGCTTAGGCGTTTTTATGGTCAAGCCATGCGGGTATCAAATAACAAAAGGCGATTATTCTGATAATATCCGCATGAACGAAAAAGATAAACTTTTATTCATGTTCCAAAAATCAATGTCATCAAAATAATGGAGCGGTCAGGAAATTTCTATAAGGCAATACAGTTGGGATATATACTTATCTCCATTCTTATCGGATGTATGGCATATAATAGCCTCTATGAATGGCAGGAGATAGAAGCATTAGAACTTGGCAATAAAAAAATAGACGAGCTCCGAAAAGAAATAAACAATATCAATATTCAAATGATAAAATTTTCTCTATTGGGTGAAACAATACTGGAATGGAACGATAAAGATATCGAGCATTACCATGCACGGCGTATGGCAATGGACAGTATGCTCTGCCGTTTCAAGGCCACCTATCCAGCAGAGCGCATCGATAGTGTGCGCAGTCTTTTAGAGGATAAGGAACGACAGATGTTCCAGATAGTCCGGTTAATGGATGAACAACAATCTATTAACAAGAAGATAGCCAATCAAATTCCGGTTATTGTGCAGAAAAGTGTGCAGGAACAGTCCAAAAAGCCAAAACGAAAAGGTTTCTTGGGCATCTTTGGCAAAAAAGAGGGAACGAAGCCAACGACAACAACGACTACGCTCCGTTCATCCAATAGAAACATGGTCAACGAACAGAAAGCGCAGAGCCGTCGATTGTCAGAACAAGCCGATAGTCTTGCTGCCCGTAATGCAGAACTTAACAGACAACTGCAAGGATTGATTTGCCAAATCGAAAAGAAGGTACAATCTGATTTACAAAATAGAGAAAGCGAGATAACAGCGATGCGTAAAAAATCATTTATGCAGATAGGCGGCTTGATGGGATTTGTTCTTTTGCTGTTGGTCATTTCCTATATCATCATACACCGTGATGCAAAGAACATTAAACGATACAAACGCAAGACAACGGATTTGATCGAGCAATTGGAACAGTCCGTGCAACAAAATGAGGTACTCATAACCTCCCGAAAGAAAGCGGTACATACTATTACCCATGAGTTGCGTACACCACTGACGGCAATAACTGGCTATACCGAACTTTTGCGGAAAGAATGCAATAGCGGTAATAATGGGCAATATATCCGAAATATACTGCAATCCTCCGACCGTATGCGGGATATGCTCAACACTTTGCTTGACTTCTTCCGCCTGGACAACGGCAAGGAACAGCCCCGTCTGTCACCCTGCCGGATTTCTGCAATCACGCACACACTTGAAACGGAGTTCATTCCTGTTGCAGTGAACAAAGGGTTGTCCTTGTCCGTGAAGACTGGACACGATGCCATTGTATTGACCGACAAAGAGCGAATAATACAAATCGGGAATAACCTGCTGTCAAACGCAGTCAAGTTCACAGAAGAAGGCGGTGTTTCTTTGATTACTGAATATGATAATGGAGTTCTGACACTGGTCGTTGAAGATACAGGTACAGGCATGACAGAAGAGGAACAGAAACAAGCGTTCGGTGCGTTTGAACGTCTATCAAATGCCGCCGCAAAGGAGGGTTTCGGGCTTGGGCTTGCCATAATGCGTAATATTGTGTCGATGCTTGGCGGAACAATCCGTTTGGACAGCAAGAAAGGGAAAGGCAGTCGTTTCACAGTTGAAATTTCTATGCAGGAAGCTGAAGAACAGCTTGGATATACAAGCAATACACCTGTTTATCATAACAATAAATTCCATGATGTTGTCGCCATTGACAATGATGAGGTATTACTTCTGATGCTGAAAGAGATGTACTCCCAAGAAGGAATACACTGCGACACTTGCACCGATGCTGCGGAACTGATGGAAATGATACGCCAGAAAGAATACAGCCTGTTGCTGACAGACTTGAATATGCCCGGTATAAACGGTTTCGAATTACTGGAACTGTTGCGTTCGTCCAACGTGGGCAATTCACCAACAATCCCGGTGGTTGTGGCAACCGCTTCGGGCAGTTGTAACAAAGGGGAACTATTGGCAAAAGGCTTTGCCGGATGCCTGTTCAAGCCGTTCTCCATATCGGAGTTGATGGAGGTTTCCGACAGGTGTGCCATAAAAGAAACACCGGACGGGAAACCGGATTTTTCAGCTTTGCTGTCTTACGGCAATGAAGCCGTTATGCTGGAAAAGTTGATGACGGAAACTGAAAAAGAGATGCAGACAATACGGGAAGCGGCAACAGAAAAAGACCTGCAAAAGCTGGATTCCCTGACACACCACCTGCGCAGCTCGTGGGAGGTGCTACGTGCCGACCAACCGCTAAATGTACTTTACAGATTGCTTCATGGCGATGTACTCCCGGATGGTGAAGCGTTAAGCCATGCCGTGACTGCCGTGCTGGATAAGGGAGCGGAAATAATCCGGTTGGCAGAAGAGGAAAGGAGAAAATACGAAGATGGATAAGACAACAATAATTGTGGTAGAAGACAATATCGTGTACTGCGAGTTTGTCTGCAACATGCTGGCGCGGGAGGGCTACCGCACCGTGAAGGCTTACCACCTCTCAACCGCGAAGAAACATCTACAACAGGCGACAGATAATGACATCGTGGTTGCCGACCTGCGCCTGCCTGACGGTAACGGCATTGACCTTTTGCGCTGGATGCGAAAGGAGGGAAAGATGCAGCCCTTCATCATTATGACCGACTACGCCGAAGTTAATACCGCCGTGGAAAGCATGAAACTCGGCTCGATAGACTATATTCCCAAACAGCTTGTGGAGGATAAACTTGTCCCCCTGATCCGTTCCATACTGAAAGAACGTCAGGCAGGACAACGCCGTATGCCTGTGTTCGCCCGTGACGGTTCCGCATTTCAGAAAATCATGCACCGTATAAGGCTGGTAGCCGCTACCGATATGAGCGTGATGATATTCGGAGAGAACGGCACGGGTAAGGAACATATTGCCCACCACCTGCACGACAAGAGCAAGCGGGCAGTCAAGCCATTCGTGGCGGTGGACTGCGGTTCACTCACCAAAGAGCTTGCGCCCTCGGCCTTCTTCGGACACGTCAAGGGAGCGTTTACAGGAGCAGATTGTGCCAAGAAAGGATATTTCCATGAGGCGGAAGGCGGCACGCTGTTTCTGGACGAGGTAGGAAACCTCGCGTTGGAAACCCAACAGATGTTGCTCCGCGCCATACAGGAGAGGCGGTATCGCCCGGTCGGAGACAAGGCAGACAGGAGTTTCAATGTCCGCATCATCGCCGCCACCAACGAGGATCTGGAAGCGGCAGTGAGTGAAAAGCGTTTTCGGCAGGATCTTCTGTACCGCCTGCACGACTTCGGGATAACCGTTCCTCCGTTGCGTGACTGTCAGGAAGACATCATGCCGCTGGCAGAGTTCTTCCGTGATATGGCAAACAGAGAGCTGGAGTGTAGCGTGAGCGGGTTCAGTTCCGAAGCACGTAAAGCGTTGCTGACACACGCATGGCCGGGCAACGTGCGGGAACTTCGGCAGAAAGTTATGGGTGCTGTATTGCAGGCGCAGGAAGGTGTTGTCATGAAAGAGCATCTGGAACTTGCCGTGACGAAACCGACCTCTACTGTCAACTTCGCCCTGCGCAATGACGCGGAGGATAAGGAGCGGATATTGCGTGCGTTGAAACAGGCAAACGGCAACCGGAGTGTCGCCGCCGAACTGCTCGGAATAGGCAGGACAACACTATACAGCAAACTTGAAGAGTATGGACTTAAATATAAATTCAAGCAATCATAGCCTGTAATTCACTGAATTTGGCTATCTTTGCATAACATTTGAGAAAAACGGCGATTGGCAGGAGCTTTTCGCCGCCAACATATAGGATAAGACCGCAAGGCGTTTCAAGCGAAAATCTGGTAAATTGGAACTACGGAGACGATTGCGTGATGCTTATGCTATGCTTACGCATAGCGTGCATTCACGTACTCTCCGTAAAGGCTTTACCAGAGCCATCGCTTGAAGGTAGTGTGAATTGCACGCTACTTTTTTGCCCTTGCCTAATGAAAGGTAACGATTATGGGTAAAGTTCAGATTCTCGCCGTACTGACGATGGACGGATGTCTTTCTTCAGAGTTATATTATAAAGCACATCAGGATTTGTGCCTTGACCGTTGCGGTCTTGATGAAATCAGGAAGAACGCCCTTTACCGCGTGACACCAGACTATTCCATTTCAATGCTGCACGAATGGAGAAAAGACGGCACAAACATCCGTTACCTCGCGGAAGCCACACCGGACACGGCAGACTATATAAACGGACTACTGCGTATGCACGCTGTGGATGAAATCATACTATACACCGTTCCTTTCATATCCGGAAGCGGACGACATTTTTTTAAGTCGGCTCTGCCAGAGCAACACTGGACGCTTTCCTCTTTGAAAAGTTTTCCCAACGGTGTATGCCGCATTATCTACATCCTTGATAAAAAAGCAAGATAGCCAAAATGTGCGGCAAGCATACATTTTTATTTTCAAGAATAGAATAAATGTCTGATTACAAACAATTTAAGTCGGAGATAATTTGTCCCTGTGAAAAAATATTGAATTTTATACCACTGAAATACAACACTTTGTAAAATTGAGCGTTGGATTTTTTGTTTTCTGCCGCGTTTTTTGCCAATTATATTCATGTGCGCATACCGAAAACAGAGTGTAAAATTTCAAAATTGACAGGACATGAATTATTTTTTATTGGCGGAAACCGAGTTCTTCCGCCGGATAAACGAAGCCGGAGACTGCAATATGGAAAAAGCATACACGGCTTTCGCCACCCAAGTAATAGAACTGTGCAACGGCGGCATGGACATGAACCTTACCGTCATCGCGCTTGCCTACATCGAAATCGAGTTGCAGCACCATCCGGTGCGTAATCTGTCAGAAGAAAGAAGAGAGATTGCCGCCTACGTCAGCAAGGCTCTGTCTTTCGTAAGAAAGATGCAGAAATTCCTTGCCACGCCCCAAGTGCCACCACTAATATCCGCCAACAACGCAACAGAAACCACCGCCAGCCTTCTTTGGACGGGCAACGCCATCGACCTCGTGGAACTTATCTACGGCATAGACGAGATGGGCTGTATCAACAACGGCAATATGCCGCTAAAACAGCTCGCCCCGATTCTCTACAAGATATTCGGTATTGAGTCGAAGGATTGCTACCGCTTCTATACCGACATCAAACGTCGGAAAAACGAAAGCCGTACCTATTTCCTCGACAAGATGCAGGAGAAACTGAACGAGAGAATGCTGCGCGATGAAGAGCTGGAACGTATGAGAAGATAAAATCAGGTATAAGCGGGAGAATGGTATCATGCTGTTCTCCCGTTTGAGTAAAATCTATACGAAAAAGGGCGTTTTCGGCGCGCTATTGCCCCGAATTTCAGCGAAAAACGCTATCTTTGTACAATTGTTACGAATTGAATATGAACATAGACAACCTCGATATAGTAAAACAACTGATAGCCGAAAAGGAAAACGGGCAGGTGGAGTTCAAGGAAACCACCGGGCAGTTGGAGCGCGGCATGGAAACGCTCTGCGCTTTCCTTAACAGCGAAGGTGGCACGGTGTTGTTCGGTGTGACCGACAAAGGAAAGATCATCGGGCAGGAAGTGAGCGACAAGACGAAGCGTGATATTGCGGAAGCCATCCGGCGTTTTGAACCATTTGCCACACTCGAAGTTTCGTATATCAGTATCCAAAATACAGACAAGAGTGTGATAGCCTTGTCTGCGGACAGCCAACGTTATATGCGTCCGTTCTCCTATAAGGGACGGGCTTATCTTCGATTGGAGAGCGTGACATCCTCCATGCCGCAAGACGTATATAACCAACTGCTTATGCAGCGAGGTGGGAAATACGCTTGGGAGGCGATGACGAATCCCGACATCAAAGTTACTGACCTTGATGAACATGCCATTATGGGAGCGGTACGTGGAGGCATCCGGTGCGGTCGCCTACCCGAAGCCACCATAAGGGAGGATTTGCCGACCATACTCGAAAAATTCAACCTGTTACATGACGGAAAACTGAATAATGCTTCCGCAGTCTTGTTCGGTCGTGATTTTTACTTCTATCCCCAGTGCCTGCTTCGGTTGGCGCGTTTCAAAGGAACTACAAAAGACGAGTTTATAGACAATCAGCGTACCACTGGCAATATCTACACACTGCTGGACACTGCAATGTCGTTCTTTTTCAAGCATCTTTCCCTTTCGGGCAAAGTTGAAGGCTTGTATCGGGAGGAAGAGCTTGAGATTCCTTACAAGGCATTGAGGGAATGCTGCACAAATGCCCTTTGCCACCGCTCATACCACCGTCCCGGCAGTTCGGTAGGAATTGCCATCTATGATGACCGTGTGGAGATTGAGAACAGTGGAACTTTTCCGCCGGATATAACAATGGAAAAGTTATTGAGCGGGCATAATTCAGAACCTCAAAACCTGATTATTGCGAATGTTCTGTATAAAAGCGAGGTTCTGGAAAGCTGGGGACGAGGCATCGGGCTTATGATAAGCGAATGCCGGCGTGTCGGCATTCCCGATCCGGAGTTTCATACAGATGGAAATAGTGTATGGGTTATTTTCCGCTATACCCGAAAAACTGTGGGGCACGACCCGACAATTACCCGACAGTTACCCCACAGTCACCCCACAGTTACCCCACAGGTGGAAAAGGTGTTGTCTGCAATCGGCACACAGACACTTTCAACCAAAGAGATTATGTGTGTGATAGGATTAAAGGACAAAAGTAATTTTTTAGAACTATATCTGTATCCAGCCATAAGGCAGAATTTGGTAGAGCCTATTTACCCGGAAAATCCGAAACATCCCCGGCAGAAATATCGTCTTACCGATAAAGGAAAAGAACTGTTGATATAATAACGGGGTATGGTGGCGAAAAAGAAGAAACAACAGGGGCATTACTGTCGGATTTGTAGCGAGTACAAAGCCAACGAGCAATTCAGCGGCAAAGGACACTCGCGGCATATCTGCAAGGAATGCCGGTCGCTTCCCGATGATGTGAAGGCGGACATGGTGCGCTGTAACGAGGTGGAACGAGCCGTTTTCAAATGCCCGATGAGCCGTCAGGACTGGGAACTGCTGGAAAAATATGCCAAGAAGTACAAGGACAAGGAATCCGGGCAGTTCGCGCAGGATATGTTGGACATGAAACGGGGCAATCAGACACCGGACGAGGATATGGAAGAGGATGATGTTTTAATAGAAGGCATCTATGAAGAGGAAACCATACCATTTGCCGAACTGGAGGATGACATCCGTTATCAGTTGGAAGAATTGTTGGCGGACAACATCAACGAGTTCATGATACACAAGAATTACATTCCCGAAGGCAAGGAACTGAAAGACATCAACGAATGGGTCATGAAAGAAACCCGTGACACCTTTTTTATAAAGGTTATTCCCGATGCCGCTTATGACAGTCTGGTGGAAGAAACGATCAACAGGCTTGTGAAGGAATGGAAAGAGGACGGATTTGAGATAAAGACCTATTCCGCATCGCTGGTCGTCATGGAAACGGAACGGCTGCTTATCCGCAGGATAACCCGTAAGGATATGGACGCACTCCTTGCCATAATGGGAAAGCCGGAAGTCATGTACGCTTGGGAACACGGCTTTACCAAAAAGGACGTGCGCAAATGGATAAACAGGCAACTCATCCGATACCGCAAGGACGGGTTCGGATATTTTGCCGTCATACTGAAAGAAAGCGGCGCATTGATAGGACAAGCCGGTCTGATGAATAGTACCCTAAACGGGAACGAGACTGTCGAGCTTGGCTATATACTCGATAACACATACTGGCATAACGGTTACGGTACGGAAGCCGCCCGCGCGTGTTTGGAATACGCCTTTGGAGAGCTGGAACTGAAAACTGTCTGTTGCAGTATCCGACCGGAAAACGTGGCATCCATCCGTGTGGTTGAAAGGCTGGGAATGACCTTGTGCGACAACCATACAATAATATACAACGAAAAAGAAATGCCGCATCAGATATATGTGGCAACCAATAGTAAATCCTATATCTTATAAGCGAAATCACTCAACAATGAAAACAAATAATATTAATTTATTTTGCGATATAGTTACTCAAAGGTCAGGAGAACATTCTTGCGCTATAAATATTTTGTTGCAACAACAATTATATGGGCAGGTAATATCTATTCTGCGTCAAGAATTAGATTCTATGGTAAGAGTTATGTTTTTGTTGTCAATTAGCGACTTAAACCTTAGAGAGCATTTTATAAACCAAACTTTGGAGGGAATAAAATGGTCTTATCCCAATACAAAGAAAGTCGTGACCGATAAACAAATGGTGGATTTAGCTGATAAATTTTATGGCTGGCCTTTTTTTGTTTATAAATTAGGATGCGCTTTTATTCATCTTTCAGCAATGGTATATTATAAAAACAGTAATCCATTTTTGCTTTTATCTGTTTCAGAAAGAAATGACATCACAAGGTTTTTACATCAATATCATAGTTTCCCGTTAGAGTTGGAATTGAATTTGGAAAATATCATCCCATATCTTGATAAAGTATTTAATAAAGTTTCAAGTAACTTAGCATGTTACATTGAAGATTTACGTCAAAATAAACTTTTGGAGGAATATTAAAATAAGGGAGGATTTTAGCTATCCTCCCTTATTTTAATAGGTTACTTCTGCTGCAACAGATGCTTCAGGTTGTCATCGCCCGCGATGCGCTCCAATTCCTCCTGAACAATCTGCTTCACCTCCTCCTTGATGCGCCGGTAATTTGCCTGTACCGTTTCCTTCATGCGGTCGTTGCCGTCTGCGTCAGTGAAATCGGTAATAACGGGGATTTTCTTGTAGGCACTTTCCTCCCGTTTTACCTTATCGGCATCCACCACAATCTCGCAGTGGAAAATCTTCTGTTCGATACGCTCGTTGAAGTTGTCGGACACCGAACCGACAAACATTCCCTGCGTCAAACCGGAAATCTTGCTGGGCGGGATAAGCGCGTCCATCTGCGTGTTAATGGAGGTGGAAACATCCTGCCGGTTGATGGAGATAGACTGCCGTTTCTGCAACACCTTACCGAATCGTTCCGATAGTGTCTTTGCCGTTTCACCTACCACCTGCCCGGAGAAAATGTTACCGACCGTATTCATCACCACTTTCGCCTCCTTATCACCGTAGTCGCGCACCAGCTGGCTGAAATCCTGAAATCCCAGACACACGGCAACCTTGTTGCTTCGGGCGGTAGCTATAAGATTGTCCAACCCTTTGAAATATATCGTCGGCAGCTCGTCTATGATGACCGACGACTTCAGCATCCCCTTCTTATTGATGAGCTTCACGATGCGGGAGTTATACAATCCGAGAGCCGCCCCGTAGATATTCTGACGGTCGGGATTGTTGCCCACGCATAGGATTTTCGGCTCTTCGGGATTGTTGATGTCCAGCGTAAACTCGCTGTCCGACATCACCCAATAGAGCTGCGGTGAAATCATCCTCGAAAGCGGAATTTTTGCCGACGCTATCTGCCCCATGAGCTGCTCCGCAGCCCCTCCGAGCCACGCATCCATGAACGGGGAAAGGTAGTTCTCCAGTTCGGGATAGGAAGTCAGTATCGGAAAAATATCCTCGTAGCGGCGGTTCAAAAATTCGATGGCATGGGGAAACGTGCAATATTTCCCGTTCTGATAGATTTTAAGATACCATATAATACTGGCGAACAAAATGATAGGTGATTCCACAAAGAAGTCACCCTGCTTTTGCACATCGGGTAAGTCAAGGGCATTGCTGCCCCCTTCTCCCCTAAGAACCGTACGTGAGAGTT
>NZ_QSOX01000032.1:15310-22242 GCF_003466325.1 Bacteroides sp. 4_1_36 | reverse complement strand
CCGTTACCTGCGAAGTAACGGAATTTTTTAACAAAAGCATTGTGGGAAAAGGAATGCCGGAAATGAGAAATTATTCACTTTTTATTTTTTAAATTTATAAATTTAAAGTTTTTCAATTATGAACAAAAGTTTCTAAGTGTGACCCTGTTCAGTGCCTTGATGATAGGTGCGACAGGAACGTTCACGTCTTGTAAGGACTATGATGACGACATCAAGAACTTGCAGGAACAACTGGGCAAGAAAGCTTCACTTGAAGAGCTGGCTGCAAAAGTTTCGACTTTGGAGACAGCTGTCAACGATGCTAAAACAGCTGCCAACGAAGCTAAGGACAAGGCTCAGGAAGCTTTGGACAAGGCCGGTTCGGCAGAAGGTGGTGTTTCTGATGACGACTTGAAAGCTCTGAAGAAAGAACTGCAAGACCAAATCGACAAGTTGGCTTCTTTGGACATCGTAAACCAAAAGATTGCGGCTCTGAAAGAAGAATTGAAAGGCGACTTCGTTACAGACGAGAAGCTGAAGGACTTGGCTGCTGAAATTGACAAGGTAAGTGCTGAGGTGATGTCCCTGATTGGTCATCGTCTGACCAGCCTGGCCGTAATCCCTACCAGCCACATCAACGGTATTGCCGCCATCACGCTGACTACCCTGCAATATACCCCGCAGAAGTATCAGGCTATGGCTAAGCATACAACTCAAGACCACACTACGACTCCGGTTTTGGACCACGTAAATGCTGCTGCTACAGCTAACTTTATTTCTACAGATTACAACGAGGCTTATTTCCATGTAAGCCCCAGCGTAGGTGTCCGTACTTCAGATATTGAATTGCCCTCATTTGATTGCATCACATCTGAAAATATTATGACCAAGGCTACCGGTGCTGATATTAAGACTAACAGCCCGATTCAACCGGTTAAGTACGACATCAATAAGGACGTGCTGACAGTAAAATTCAAAAAGACAGTCAAGGGTTCTATCGCTGCAACGACTGCCGGCGACAAGGAAAAGTTCTACATGGCATCTTTGAAAGCTCCTATCGCTGCTGAAAACTATACAGCTGCTGAAAAGAAAGCTTTTGACGAACAAGGTACTAAGGTGTATGTGAACTCTGAATATGTACGTCTGCACGAAGAGGTTAAGGTTCCGTATCTGGTTAATAGCAAAACTGACTTTAGCAAAACTATGACCGGTAAGTTTGCCGATGAAATCCAGAACGACGGCAAAGAAGACTTCTATGTACACTATCATGACTCTGTATGCGTATACGAATCTAAAGCCAACGAATATGTAGACTTTAAGCAACCTTATAACGAGCCGCTTGATTTGAAGAAATTGGTGAAGGTTTGTGTTACAGACGCTAAAGATGCTAAAACTAACCACGCTAACCATGCAAATCTGGCAAACTACAAGGATTATGGTCTGACATTCCGTTTCTACATCCCTACTGCTCCTTATAACACATTGGGTGGCGTAGATGGTAACACCAACAAGACAGACCAGCAGAAATTTGCCAAGCTGGATTCTCACGAAAACGGTATCATGTCTTCCAAGGTTTACACTGTCGAAGGTACTTCTGCAACAGCTGTAGGTCGTGAGCCTATCGTTCGCGTGGAACTGGTGGATACAGTAAACAATGCTTTGGTTGCCATGCGTTACCTGAAAGTGAAATGGGTGAAAGAAGCTGGCGAGAGAGAGTTGTCTCATGCTTTTGCTGATTCTATCTATTACTGCAGCAACTACACCGGTCGCATCGGTACTCAGGAAATGAATGAGGACATCTACGACAAGGCTAAAGAAGGTGGTATGACCAAGCAGGAATTCCACGCCGTTTATACTCAATTTGATGGTACAAAGGGTGCCGGCGAAGGTACGGCTTCTGTGATTGCCAACTCTGAAGCTGGTGTAGAATCTTACAACATCATCTGGACACTGACTCATGCAGACATCGTTAAGAAGTATCCGAACTGGAACAACCAGGAAAAGATGAGCTTCAGCAAGGTTTGCTACTACTCCGATCCTACAGGTGCATATCCTACATTGAAGATTACTTTGACACGTACTATCTACAAGCCGGTATTCAACCTCTGGGGTTACGATGGCCGCTACTGGAAGAACGACAATGAATGGTCCACATTCAATGTAAACCCGATTGTTTACAATACCGAGGAATCCAATCCGGCATGGTCTAACAATACAGAGAATAACCCGACATGTAACATCTACACAGACTTGCTGAACGGTTTCCTGAACGACCTCGGAGTTAAACCGACAACCGGTTTGGGCGGCGCAATCTGGTATGCCGATGCACTGCGTGCCGGTAAGAAGTTCTTCTATTCCGGACTGTATCCTTATGCTGCCAGCGGCCACCAGGGTGTGAAAGGTGGTGCTTATTCAGAGGAAGGTGCCCGCTTCGTGTTCGACAAAGAAAAACTGGAAGCTGCCAATTCTGCTTACAAGTACGAATATTTCAACGGTACAAGCGTTGTTGAAAAGACTGCGACTGTAAGTCCTGACGGAACAATCCTGTACATCGACGGCAAGAAAGCTGCTGAGATTGTGAACTACGCTCCCAACAAGCTGGATGCCAATGAAATCACTTACAACATCAAGTTGGAAGAAGTAAACCCGACTCACGCACCGCGTAGCGGCGACGCTCCGACAGAAGCTGCCAAGGCTCTCGTAGGCAAGTATGTCCCCATCAAGTTGGTTGCCGACGTATGCTACAAAGATGCTTGTGCTGCTGGTTCTCTGCTGGCTGCTGCCCACACTGCAACTATCAAGGAATATGATGCATTTATCATCGAACCGTTGACAGTAACTACAGGTGAAACTGAGAACTTTACTGATGCAACTGTAGGTGGTAGTACAATTGACGTTAAGGGTGCTTTCACTTATGTTTCTTGGAATGCTGACGAATCAGGCAAGAAGTATATTGTAGCCAATACTACCGGCTTGCAGAAAGCTTTGTGGGAATTCTACGAAGTAGTTCCGGGCGAATGGATGACAGACCAAATCAAGTCTAACTTGAAACTGGTTAACGGTAACTTGGTTCCGACTGATGGTGTAACAAACGGTCCTCTGCCTTCTAATACCAAGGTTGTTTACAACCAGGCAGATGAAACTCTGACTTACAACAACTACAGCGGTACTCCGGTTAACTGGGATTACAAATTGTTCATCCCTGTGAAGTTCGGTTACAAGTGGAAGACATTCACTTTGACATTCGAAGTTGATGTTAAGAAGAACTCTGGTACTCCTGCTCAAAGATAATCATCACTGCAGATAACTAATAAAAGAGAGTGTTTCCGGAAAAGAAGCACTCTCTTTTCTATAAAAACAAAAGAACAATGAGACGAACGATTTTGGCTATGTTGACAATAGCTTTCGGTTTTTTATATTCTTGTACCAATACTAACAGTACAGAGTCTACTCATTCTTTCGCCGGTACATTCATAACGGAAAATGGCGTGAGGTTTGAACTCCGTGCAGACTCAACCACCCTCATCACTTTCTCTGATTCAGTGAAGTATGAAGGTACATGGAAGTCTTGCAAGGCCGAAGACCACTTAGAGTATGCCAATATCGAATTTGGAGGTTATCAGGAATACTATTATTTAAAAGATGAAAAGCTTTACCGAAGTGAGCGCGAAATGCGCCACGATGCTTTGGGAACAAAAGTGAAATATCAGGAATAAACTGAAGAGTAAAACATTTGCATAGAAGAGGCTATCTCAAGTGCATTTTGAGACAGCCTCTTGCTTTTTTCAGCAATTCACCATTTAGACAGTTGTACGCAGCAAAAGTGACAAGAATTTATAAGAGTTTGAACAATATAACAAGCTATCTTCTTATGTACTCAGCAGAATCAAGCAAAGCCGGCCTAGAAATATAGTGTGATTCTCATAAGAGATTATATGCTTAGCCCAAAAGCCACTGAAAGAATTATCACAGAGGCCGTTGAAGCAGTGAAGGACTGGCAGGCTTTAAGAGTAAAGCCAGAAATAGGTAGACAGGAAATGGATAGATTCATAAACTTATTCTAGCTAATTTATACCCGAAAAGATATAATCTCTTTCTCCTTTAATCTTTTTATACCCTTATGGGTGTAATAACGAAAATATATTCTATCTTTGTACCCCAAAGGGTATAAAAATGGAATATACGGAACAAACAACATTATCCAAATATGTAAAAGCGATGCGTAAGCAGTACAATCTGACCCAAGTGGAACTTTCGGAAAAGTCAGGAGTAGGCTTGCGCTTTGTCCGTGAATTGGAGCAAGGCAAACAGACGCTGCGGTTGGACAAGGTAAACCAGCTACTGTCTTTGTTCGGCAGCGAAGTTGGCGCAGTACCTATAACTAAAACTGACGAATGATGAAGCAGGCATTGATAAATCTCCGAGGAATAAAAGCCGGTATCCTCACAGAGGATGAGGATGGCTATACCTTCCAGTACGATACGGAATTCCTGCAGTCGGATGTTGCAGAAGCTGTCAGTCTCACATTACCCTTGACAGAGAAAGCCTATCACGACAAAGTGCTGTTTCCTTTTTTCGACGGGCTGATACCCGAAGGATGGCTGCTTGACATTGCGGAAAAGAACTGGAAAATAGATGCACGTGACCGAATGTCACTGTTGCTGGCGTGCTGTAAAGACTGTATCGGTGCAGTGGGTATCGAACCTATAAATGAGGAGGATTAAAAATGGCAAAATGTCTGTATTGCTACAAAGAACTGAATGGAAATGAGAGGGATTTCCACAAGGCTTGCTCAAAAAAGATATTCGGGACACTAGAGGCGCCTATATTGCCTTATACGCACAATAATCTCAACGATTTGGCAAGGCAGGTAATTCGCAGTCAGACCACACTGACCGGAGTGCAGGCCAAATTATCATTGGATATCAACAAAGGAAGTAAAAACGAGCCTGGACGATTTACGATTGTAGGCTTATGGGGGCGCTATATTTTGAAGCCGCAAACCGAACGGTTCGGCAATCTTCCCGAATTAGAGGATCTGACAATGCATCTTGCGGAGATAGCCAAGATACGAGTTGTGCCGCATAGCCTCATCCGCTTTGAGGATGGTGAATTATGCTATATCACCCGGCGCATAGACCGCACGAATGAAGGAGGGAAATTGGCTATGGAAGACATGTGCCAACTTTCTGAAAAACTCACTGAACAAAAATACAAAGGTTCTTATGAACAGATTGCGAAGTTAGTGCTGAGATATTCATCCGCTCCCAAATTGGACCTGGTGAATTTCTGGGAGCAAGTCGTCTTTTCATGGATAACCGGTAATGCCGACATGCATTTGAAGAACTTCTCGCTTTATAGTCCCCAACAAGAGGTATATACGCTCACACCAGCATATGACATGCTGTCTACCGCATTGGTGATGCCTGAAGACACCGAAGAACTTGCACTTACACTAAACGGCAAAAAACGTAAATTAAAGAAGGCTGACTTTGTCACGTCCATACGGGCGTCGGGATTGGACGAAAAAGTAATAGAAAACCTCTTCAAGAAACTCTTGAAAGTAGAAACCAAATGGATGGAGTTCATCAGTCTCTCTTTTCTACCGGAGGAGATGCAAATATCATATAAAGACATGATAAGCATAAAACTCAATATGCTGAAATGATACGAAACCCAACAAGGATTTCCTCTTTCTATCGCCCTTCTCTCTTTACTTCAATCCACCTTCTGAAGAAAGGGTCATCCAGTTCATACCCCTCATTACGTATCACATATCCTTGTTGTCCAAGTCGCTTCAAGCTACTGAAAGCTGTACTTGGAGAATCAATACCGACAGCTTGTAGAAAAGGAAGACTGGACGGAGTCCCCATCTGCATAGTTAAGCCTATCAAGACTTTTTTATCTGTTTTATTGAAAGTGCTCCATAAACGTTCATAATCCATATCGTGTACATGGGTCAACTCCGTAATGGCAGTTTCCACCAAAGTATCACTGTAACCGTTTTGTTTCCAGTTATTCCATGTCTGGTAAGCCAGTTGCTGGGTGTAATAGGGATGACAATTGGTGAACGACAGAATGCTGCGGCCTATCGTTTCAGCATCCATATCCTCACCCAAGAGAAGAAAGCCATTCTTGAGAAACTCATAGAAGTTATCTTGAGGAATCTTACCCAACTTCATCAAATATCCAAAATGATAGAAAGGGGATTTCTTTTTTTCGAAGATTTCCTGCATCATCGATTCCTGGCTACCTAAGAAAATGTAATTGGCATGGTTGTAAGTCTGTAGAATAGACCTCAATTTTTTATCCAGATTCTTGTCCAATGTACGTATTTCTTGGAATTCGTCCAGTACTACAATCGGTTTCTTGTGTGGATTCTTCATTCCCAGTTTATCAATCAGTGTGAATACATCCTCTAACAGAATGAAGCCATCCATTGACGGCTGAAATGAAACTTCTATGCCATCCGTCATGGGATTGGTTGAAATGGTGGGGATAAAACGAAAGTGAGTGATAAGATGTTTCAGACGTTCCATAGGATATTGCTGAAGCATAATCCACAATAATCGTGCGGCAAAGTCGGCAGTGCCTGTTACCAACTGCAGGTTCAACTGAAAAACGGGACGTGACAATCCTTTCGTTACTTTTTGAACGAGGCTGGTCTTGCCGAAACGTCGTGGGCTAATAAGTATCAGGTGATTCTCACTTGCAAGTATCTCTCTTACTTTTTCTTGTTCCGCTACTCTATCCGTAAAGTATTCACCGTCTACAATTGTACCGAATTTAAATGGATTATTCATATTGCGACTTTTTTCAATGCGACTTTTTTCGCAAATATAAGAAATATATTTGAGTTCATTCTGAAAGACTGGCTAAAATGAAGAAATACATTATAAACTTCTGTTTTGCTTCATTTTATTGTATATACTTGTAAGGTAAACCTTTTATAA
>NZ_QSOX01000032.1:0-15300 GCF_003466325.1 Bacteroides sp. 4_1_36 | reverse complement strand
ATTGTATATACTTGTAAGGTAAACCTTTTATAAATAAATTGGAAATGAATAGAAATGAAATTACCTTACAAGAGATGTTCTCCTCAGTCATCGGGGAACTCCGGGAAGGCGGCAGGTGGGGGACGGCACACATCTACCAGTCAGCGGTGAATGCATTCTCGGCATTCACCAAATGGCAACCGATGCCCATGCGCAAGCTGAGCCCGACCGTACTGAAGAGGTTCGAAAACTTCCTCAGGCAGAGGAATTGCAGTTGGAACACTGTGTCCACCTACATCAAGACGGTACGCTCGGTGTATCATCGGGCGGTGGACAGAAAGTACATACGGTATGTACCCAGACTGTTCGAGCATGTGTATACCGGCACACGGGCGGACAGGAAGAAGGCGCTCGAAGCATCAGACATCAGCAGCCTGGTAAGGGAGACGGAAAGGAGCCTGCAAGGAGGGACGCTCCCAAACGCACAGCAAAAAACAAGGATTTTCTTCGTACTCATGTTCATGCTCAGGGGCATACCTTTCGTGGATCTGGCATACCTGCACAAAAGGGACCTGCAGGGAAATATACTATCGTACAGACGACGGAAGACGGGACGGGCGCTGACCGTGTCACTCACACCCGAAGCCATGCAGATGGTGAGAATAATAGCAAACAAGGACAAGGACTCTCCTTATTTATTCCCCATATTACAAAGTGAGGAAGGATCGGAAGCCGCATACCGGGAATACCAGTCGGCACTCAGGGCATTCAACCAGCGGCTGGCAGTACTCAGGCAGTGCTTGGGAATGCAGTCGGCACTCAGCACCTATGCAGCCAGACACACCTGGGCTACAATGGCTTACCATTGCGAGATACACCCCGGAATCATATCGGAAGCCATGGGGCACTCCTCCATCACGGTGACGGAAACCTATCTGAAGCCTTTCAGCAACAGAAAGATTGACGAGGCCAACCAGAGGGTAATTTCTTTTGTAAGAAGCGGAGCGTGTACAGTATAAAAAACGTTACTTCTTTTGATAGGATAGAATAGATTTGTTGCGCATTTTCCGGAGTCTTCAAAATGAGTTTTGAGGAACGGAATGGCGTTGTCTTTACGGAGCTCCAATCGGTGCTATCAATATACTGTCATTCAACCTTTTGAACTGAAAAATACACACTTTCATTCTTTGAAAGCCTCATTTCATCACTTTCCCACTGTCACTTTTCTGGACTTTCAATCCTCTTTCCAATATCCTAACGGGCTGATTTTTACTATTTTGAACAAACCCAACCTATTTTATCCTTATTCCTTGATTATTAATGGAATTAACAAGATTTCATTACCTGCGAAGTAACGGAAAAAATCACATGACAGACAGCTATGTGGAAGGGATTCGAAATGAGAGATTATTCACTTTTTATTTTTTTAAATTTATAAATTTAAAGTTTTCAATTATGAACAAGAAGTTTCTAAGTGTGACCCTGTTCAGTGCCTTGATGTTGGGTACTGCAGGTACGTTCACGTCTTGTAAGGATTATGATGATGACATCAAGGACTTGCAGGAACAACTGGACAAGAAAGCTTCACTTGATGACCTGAATGCAAAAGTTACTACGTTGCAGACGGCTGTAGATGAAGCCAAAAGTGCCGCAAACGAGGCCAAGAACAAAGCTCAGGAAGCTTTGGACAAGGCTAATTCGACAGAAGGCGGAGTATCCGAGGCAGATTTGACTGCTTTGAAGAAAGAACTGGAAAAGCAAATTGAGAAGTTGGCTTCTTTGGAGGCAGTTGAGACTAAAATCAACGACTTGAAAGAAGAATTGGAAGGCGGCTTTGTTACAGACGAAAAACTAAAAGACTTGGCTGCTGAGGTTGATGCATTGAGCGCTCAAGTTATGTCTATTATCGGACATCGTTTGACTAGTCTGGCTGTAATTCCTACAAGTCATATCAATGGTATTGCAGCTATTACATTGACTACTCTACAGTATACTCCACAAGAGTACAAGGCAATGGCAAAACATGCAGACGGTCCTCAAACTGACAAAGATTCTGAAGGTACGTTTACAGCACATTCCAAAACTCCTGTACTTGACCACGTTAATAAAGCTGGTGCCAAGCCGTACACAGTGTCTACAGACAAAAATGAGGCTTACTTCCACGTTAGCCCCAATATGGGTGTACGTACAGAGGATATTTATATGCCTTCTTTCGATTGCATCAAATCTGAAAACATCCTCACCAAAGCTGGCGCAACGATTTCCGAGAATTCTCCTATCCAGCCTACTGACTATAAGATAAAAGACAATGTATTGACAGTACAATTCAAGAAGACTGTTGCCGAATCCATCAATGAAGCAGGCGGTCATGCAAGTGGAAAAGAAACTTTCTACATGGCTTCTCTAAAGGCTCCTATTGCTAAAGAAAACCTGACTGCTGATGAAGCTAAAGCTCTTAAGGAAAATGGTACTCAGGTTTATGTGAACTCTGAATATGTTCGTCTGCACGAAACAAAGGTGGCTCCCTACATTGCTAATGCACGTACGATGTACAACGGAAATATGGGTGGTGATTTTGCTGACGAAGTTCAGACTGATGGTGAAGGTAGATTCTATGTGCACTATCACGACTCTATTTGTGCATATGAGTCACAGGCTAACGACATGATTGACGTTTATGCACAGTATAACAAGGTACTCGACTTGAAAAAATTAGTGGAGGTTTGCACAACAGAGATTGATGCTACAGATCACAAAAAACATGCTGAATTGGAGAAATACAAAGACTATGGTCTAACATTCCGTTTCTACAAAGCTACTGGAGAATATTTTACTTTGGGTGGCCCTGAGGGTAATAGTAACAAGACCGACCAGCAAAAATTCGCAGAAATCGATTCTCCTATGAATGGTCACATGACTTCAAAAGTCTATAGCCTTGACGGTGTATCTGCCACTGCAGTAGGCCGCGAACCGTTGGTACGTGTAGAGTTGGTGGATACTGTAAACAATGCTTTGGTAGCTATGCGTTACATCAAGGTGAAATGGGTGAAAGAAGAAGGTATGCGTGAGATTGGCTTCACATACGATGACACCATGTTCAAATGTGGTAATTTCGCAGACAAGATTGGCACTGTAGCCATGAACGAAGTTATCTACAACGGTGCAAAAGAGGGTGGTATGACCAAGCAGGAATTCCACGCCGTTTACACTGATGCCGGTTTCGACGCACAAGATGGAGTAGATTATGGTAAGGTTAAACTTATTAAGAATACAGAAGACGGAGTTGAATCTTATAACATTGAGTGGACTTTGACTCACGCTGACATCGTGAAGAAATATCCGGTATGGAAAAATCACGAAGATATGGTATTCACTAAGACATTCTTCTGGAAAGATCCGACAAAGGCATATCCTACTTTGAAAATTACATTGACACGTACTATCTACAAACCTACATTCGGTGGATATGGATATGACAATCGTTATTGGAAGAAAAACACCAATAACACTGTATTCAATGTGAACCCGGTAGTTTATGGTGCCGTGGAATGGAATCCTGCATGGAATGAAACCACTGGACACATATTGACTGGCGATAAGACTAACAATAATCCGACCGTAAATATCTACACTGACTTAGTGAACGGTTTCTTGAACAAAGACGGCGTGAAACCTGCTACTGGTGCATGGGAATACCTGTACTTCCAGGATAAGAACGTTGCGAATGTGAAGAATCCTTATTCTCCTACATTTGAATTGCTAGGTGTACGTTTTGAATTCGATGCTGAAAAGTTGGCTGGTAGAACTTATAAGTACTTTGATGTTGCCAGCAAGACATTCAAGGATGGTGCTGTTACATTGAGTACTGACAACACAAAATTGTACATTGCAGGTGAATTGGCTGCAACAATTGACAATTATAAGGACAACCTCTGTACAAATGCAAATAATCCTCTGAAAGGTCACAAGACTTATAACATCAAATTGCAAGAAGCTGATCCGGATGCAAAATCCAATTTCGGAGAAAACACCAAACCGACAGAAGCTGCCAAAGCTTTGGTAGGTCAGATTGTTCCTATCAAGTTGGTTGCAGACCTTTGCTATGGTGATGCAACTCCGGGACATCCGGCTGCTCATACTGAAGTTATCAAGGCTTATGATGCCAACATCATTGAACCGATGACTATCACAGTGAATAAGGAAGAAGGAGAAGTAACTGATGCTGTTGTTAACGGTAGCTCTGTAGATGTAACAGGTGCTTATACTTACACTTGCTGGAATGCAGACGAAAACGGTAATTTCTACACTGCTTCTGAGGCTCCCAATGCAACAGCTCTGCAAAAAGAACTGTTCAAATTCTACGAATGTACTCCGAGCAACTGGATGACTGATCAAGTTAAGACTAACCTGAAACTGGTAGACGGCAATTTGCAGCCTGTGGCTGGTTACAAGGAAGGTAGCCTTCCTGCCAACACAACTGTAGTTTACAACGTAGATGCAACAACTGGTAAGGAAACACTGACTTACTACAACCACAGTGGTACTCCTGTAAACTGGGATTATGAAATCTATGTTCCTATCAAGTTCGGTTATAAGTGGAAGACTTTCACTCAGGAATTCAAAATCCACGTAAATGAAAATGCCGGTACTCCCGCAGGAAGATAAGAGACAACTCTGAAAAGAGATGCCAATAAAGTAAACAGACAAGAGAGAGTGCTTCATCCGATTGAAGCACTCTTTTTTATAATATAACAACTAAAAATATGAAACAAACAGTCATTATAGGAATATTGTTGGGAATACTGCTACTAACCGGATGTGACAACAACGAAAAAGAACATGATTTTGTCGGTATATTTACTACTGCCAACGGCATAAAGTTTGAGCTTCGTCCAGATTCTACATCAATCATAACTTTCAAAGATTCTATGATTTACGAAAGTTCTTGGAAAATAAGCAAAGATCGTAACAATGAAACCTATGCCAACATAGAGTTTGCTGGTTATCAGAATTATTATTATTTGAAAAATGGTAAGCTTTATCGCAGTATACGCGAAATGAACCATGATGCCTTAGGTGAAGAGGTGAAGTATCTAGAATGATTTCCGCGCCTCTCATCACTCTCTAGATTTTTTTCTCCCTACTTTGCTTCCACACTTCCACCCATCTCCTGCATCCCCCTATCCATCGGCATTTACCCCGCTGTGGAAGCAACCAAAAAAGGTGGAAGCAAATTTTGCTTCCACCTACTCAAAACGCTATAGTTTTACCGTAACCTACTCGTCTCTACCATAATACCCCGTGCAAGGTACATAAATCGGTTGGTTCAGTTTTCCCACATTTTCGAGCTTACCTTCGCTACGAAGCTGGCGAATATGAAGCTGTGCCGTAGAGCGCATCATTCCGCAGAGGCTCTGAAAATCACTGCGCGTAAGAAACTGATGCGTAGAGAAGTAGCTCGTCAGCCGCCTGTCAATCTCCTTGTCACTCAGCTTTTGGGAATGCTCATTCAGCCCTAGCGGTTTAGCTTTGATAGCGCCTATCTCATTCTTCAGTACCTGGTCGGCACGAAACTTGATGCCCTTCAGCTTAATCTTGGTGGTTTTGCGTTTGGTCGCAGCGGTCACCGGCTCCGTGCTCGTCAGTACGGGATGAAAGTAACCGATACCGTCCAGATGCACCTGCCGCCCCTCGGCAAGGTCTTCCCCCATGACGTGCGACAAGGCATCCAGCACTGCCGAAACATCAGTCTTTGTCAACGAACAGCGTTCCTGAATCCGACGTCTCAGTTCGGCAGTGCTGGTAGAGCCGTTCAAGCGGATGCGCGGATGAAGTATCTTTTCTTCCCGCTGTTTGTCTTTAGGTTCCGGGAGCTCATACCAATCGAATAAAATTGCCATAGTTCAATGTCTTTTAAGTTGTTGTACAATACGTTCGCGCCCTATGCGGAATAGGTGCGGGTTACGTACTTCATCCGTAAAAGCTTTGGGAAGAGAAACGCCTAACGACCATGAACAGCTCTGCTTACGGTCGTCAAGCAATTGCTTCATGGCCGTAAGCAGAGCTGTTCATGGTCGTTAGGCGTCATCTATTCCCTATACAAAAGTAGACAAACAAAGGGAGAAAAGCAAAGGAATGCCTATGTTTTAAAAAAGAAATCCAAAGGTTTCCGACACCACGCTGTATAGTTTGTGGAAGCAGGCATTTATTTAATAATTATTCTGCTGAATACTTGTTTTCTGCCTCCTGATGTCGTATCTTTACGAGAATTATATTTACCCAAACAAGCTGACAAACAGAATGAAAATTACCTTGATTAGAGCAGAAAAAGAGAGCGGAAAGGAAGCCCTCAGCACCCTGGAAGCGGATGCACTGATTAAAAAACTGAAAACCGAAACCAAAGCCGGACATGTGTCGACCCTCCGGACCATCCTTCCTCAACTGGAGGGCACTTGCGCCCAATACGAACATATAGACAAGTTGCCCCGCATCTATCCCGCCGTGGAATATAGCCGTACACAAGAGGGGGAACGGTGGATGAAGAACTATAACGGACTCGTACAACTGGAAGTAAACCGTCTGTCGGGCATTGCCGAAGCGGAATATGTAAAACAACAAGCCGCCCTGCTACCACAGACCTTTGCCGCTTTCTGCGGTTCCAGCGGACGGAGTGCCAAGATATGGGTATTGTTTGCCCTGCCCGACGGCACAACGCCGAAGCGGGAGAGCGATGCCACCTTGTTTCATGCCCACGCCTACCGTATGGCGGTGAAGTGCTACCAGCCCTTACTGCCGTTTGCCATTACATTGAAAGAACCTTCCCTTACCCAGAGTTGCCGCATGACTCTGGACGGATATCCATACTACAATCCTGCCGCTGTACCTTTCTGCCTGGAACAGCCCCTCGGCATGCCCGAGGAAGAGAACTTCCGGCAACGAAAACTCGCAGAAAAGAATCCGCTGTTGCGGCTGCATCCGGACAGTAAAGCCTCGGACACCTTCGCCATACTCTTCGAATCAGCCCTTGACCGTGCATTCCGCGAATTGGACGGCTGGAAACGGGAGGGGGATTTACGGATACTGCTGGTGCCTCTGGCCGAACATTGTTTCAAGGCAGGCATCCCCGAAGAGGAAGTAGTCCGCCAGACATTGATGCACTATTACCGGGAAGCGGATGAATTCATTGTTCGTCAAACGATTCATAACCTATATCAAGAGCTTAAAGGCTTCGGGAAAAAGAGCAGTCTGACGCAAGAGCAGGAGAGCGTTTTCCGGCTGGAAGAGTTTATGGGCCGCCGGTATGAGTTCCGCTACAACACCGTTCTGGATGATTTGGAATACCGTCAGCGCGACTCCGTCCATTTCTATTTCAAGCCTGCTGACCAGCGTGCCCGCAGTACGGTCTCCATGAATGCCCTGAAGGAGGGTATCCGCGTATGGGACCGCGATATCAACCGTTTCCTAACTTCAGACTACGTACCACTCTATAATCCCGTCGAAGAATACCTTTACGACACCGGCCGCTGGGACGGGAAAGACCGCATCCGGGCGTTGGCCGACCTCGTTCCGTGCCACAATCCTCATTGGCAGGAGCTGTTCTACCGCTGGTTCCTGGGCATGGTGGCACACTGGCGTGGAATGGACCGGCAACACGGAAACAATACTTCTCCTCTGCTTGTCGGTTCCCAAGGGTTCCGGAAATCCACCTTTTGCCGCATTTTGCTGCCACCGGAGCTGCGTTTCGGCTATACGGACAGCATCGACTTCAAGAGCAGGCAGGAAGCGGAGCGCAGCCTGGGACGCTTTCTGCTCGTCAACATCGACGAGTTCGACCAAATCAGCATCAACCAGCAGGGTTTCTTGAAGCATCTGCTGCAGAAACCGGTTGCCAACCTGCGCAAACCCTACGGCAGCACCATCCGTGAGATGCGGCGGTATGCCTCCTTCATCGGTACCAGCAATCAGAAGGACTTGCTGTCCGATCCCAGTGGCAGCCGCCGTTTCATCTGCATTGAGGTCACCGGTCCCATCGATACGAATGTCACCATCAACTACCGCCAGCTCTATGCGCAGGCTCTGAATGCCGTAGCCAAAGGTGAGCGTTACTGGCTGGATGATGCCGATGAAGCCATCTTGAAGCGGACGAACCGGGAATTTGAACAGCTCACCCCACTGGAACAACTCTTCCACAGCCATTTCCGCGCGGCAGAAGAGGATGAAGAGGGGCAATGGATGATGCCCATGCAGATTCTTTCCGCTTTACAGACAAAGACGCGTGACCGTCTGGCAATCAACAAGGTTGCCGTATTCGGGCGGACGCTCAAGAAGCTTGAAATACCGAACAAGAAGTCAAGGCAGGGGACACTGTATCATGTAATGCCGCTGGATTAAATGCTCTGCAGTAACCCCGCACAAGCATCTTCCAGAATGTCTAGCACATACTCAAAACCTTCGGAACCGCCGTAATAGGGGTCCGGTACATGGTCGGCATGGGTAAACTTTGTACAGTATTCCGTCATGCGGTGTATCTTGCTCCATTCGGCGGTTGAAGGGGCACGATCTTTCAGGTCGTCGATGTTGCGGTCGTCCATACCGATAATCAGGTCGAAGTTGTAAAAATCCTCGGTACGTACGGGTCGCGAAAGATGCGTCAGATTGTATCCACGGCGGGCGGCATGGGCACGCATCCGGCTGTCCGGCAGTTCGCCCTGGTGATAGGACAGAATGCCTGCAGAATCGATTAAAAACTCATCCGCACGTCCGGCTTCTTCTACCAGATGTTTCATGACTCCCTCTGCCGAGGAGGAACGGCAAATGTTGCCGAGGCAAACGAAAAGTATCTTCTTCATATTTCTTTAGTTACG
This sequence comes from Bacteroides sp. 4_1_36, assembly GCF_003466325.1. NCBI lineage: Bacteria > Pseudomonadati > Bacteroidota > Bacteroidia > Bacteroidales > Bacteroidaceae > Bacteroides > Bacteroides sp. 4_1_36. Next base: position 6,457 of record NZ_QSOX01000032.1, on the reverse strand, counting down.
AGTTATTTACATCGGGTCTACATCATAATACACTATCAACGACTTGAAGCGGTCTTCCGCCACCATCTCCTTTTGCACCTGGACGAGCAGCTCGCGAGCACGTGCCATTGGGGCATTGGTTTCTATCTTCAAGACAATCTTTCGGATGAACAGGGTCTGTACGCGTGCTACGGGCGGCTTGTCCGGTCCCAGTACCCGGTTGCCAAAGACGGTGCGGAGCTTGGCGGCCATAGTCTGTGCCATGAGGTCGAGCAGGGTCTCGTTCCGGTTCTTCAGGTAGACATACACCAGGCGGTAGTAGGGCGGGTAGTGGAACATCTGGCGTTCGGCAAGCTGCCCGCCTACCATGGCTTCGTAGTCGTTGGCAATGACTTGCGGGATGATGGGATGGTCGATGCTTTTGGTTTGTAGCACCACCCTGCCGCGCTTGTTCTTCCGTCCGGCGCGTCCGGCAACCTGCGCCATCAGCTGGAAGGCGCGCTCGTAGGCGCGGAAGTCGGGATAGTTCAGCATGGTGTCGGCATTGAGTATGCCCACAATGCTGACGTGGTCGAAGTCCAGACCCTTGGACACCATTTGCGTGCCTATCAGGATGTCCGTCTTGCCTTGCTGGAAATCGGAGATGATGCGCTCGTAGGCGGTACGGGTGCGGGTGGTGTCCAAGTCCATACGGGCTACGCGGGCGTCGGGGAAGAGGGCTTTGATGTCATCTTCTATTTTTTCCGTGCCGAAGCCGCGGTTGCGCAGGTCAGTGCCCTCGCAGGCGGGGCAGATGCGGGGCAGTTGGTAGGTGTAGCCACAGTAGTGGCAGGTCAGTTGGTTCAGCCCCTTATGGTAGGTGAGGCTGACGTCGCAGTTCTTGCACTTGGGTACCCAGCCGCAGGTGTTGCACTCTATCATGGGGGCGAAGCCGCGGCGGTTCTGAAAGAGGATGACTTGCTCTTTTTGTTCCAGCGCCTCGCGGATATATTGTAGGAGCAGTGGGGAGAACGGACCGTTCATCTTCTTCTTGCGGTGCAGCTCCTTGATGTCTACGGGGATAATCTCCGGCAGTTGTATCTCTTTATAGCGTTCTTTCAGTTCCACAAGGCCATACTTGCCGGATGTGGCATTGTGCCAAGTCTCTACAGAAGGGGTTGCCGTACCCAACAGAGTTTTGGCGCCGTACATGGAGGCGAGTACAATGGCTGCATTGCGGGCATGATAGCGGGGGGCGGGGTCTTGCTGCTTGTAAGTGTTTTCGTGCTCCTCGTCCACAATCACAAGACCGAGGTTGCGGAAAGGAAGGAAAACGGAGGAGCGGACGCCGAGAATAATGTCATAGTCTGCTTCCGACAGCTGCTTCTGCCAGATTTCCACCCGTTCGGCATCGGGGAACTTGGAGTGATAGATGCCCAGTCGGGAGCCGAATACGCGTTGCAGGCGCTCTGTGATTTGTGCAGTGAGGGCTATTTCGGGCAGGAGATAGAGCACTTGCTTTCCTTGCCGGATGGTTTCCTCTATCAAGTGAATGTAGACTTCTGTCTTGCCGCTTGCCGTGATGCCATGCAGCAGGCAGACATTCTTGCTTTGGAAATTCTCTAAGATGGAGTGATAAGCGCGTTGCTGGTGCTCGTTCAGCGGGTTGACGGGGATGACTTCTTTGAGGAGTGCTTTGTCTATGCGACCTATTTCCTGCTGGTAGACTTCGAATACACCACGGTCCACAAGACCGTTGAATACGGCAGGGGTGGCAGAGGTGCGTTGCAGCAGTTCGGCTTTGGAGACTTCTTTTATATCTCGTCCGCTGAGGTAGCCGGAGAGTTCCAGATATTTCATCAGCAGGTCCAGTTGCTTGGGGGCACGGCGCTGCAACTCGTCGAAGAAGATGTGCAGGCGGTGTTCGTTGCGGGCGGCGGCGGTGAGGCGTACACGGGTTTCGGTCTTAGGCTTGTAGGTGCGGCGCAATTCTTCCTTTACGAAGATGGCCTCTTTGTCGAGCAGTGACTTGATGACAGAAAGTATGTTCTTGATGCCGGTCTCCTTCTCCAGTTTCGTCACGCATTGCTCCGGGTCGGCAGAGAGCATATCCAGTATCTTCTGTTCCTTCTCCGGCAGGCAGACATCGGATTCGAAATCGGGGTTGTACTCTACGATTGTTTCGCTTTCCAGCTTCAAGCCAGAGGGTAAGGCAGCTTTGTAGACGTCTCCTTGCGTGCAGAGATAGTAATCGGAGAGCCATTCCCAGAACTTGAACTGCCGCGGAAGCAGTATCGGGCGGGCATCCAGCAAAGCGGACACTTCCTTTACTTCGTATTCGGTGGGGGCACAATAGTGCACGTTGCGCACGATGGCTGTATAGTATTTCTTCCGTCCGAATGGTACTACCACCCGGCAACCAATCTGCACTTCATCCGCCCACTCGTCGGGCAGGGAATAGGTGAAGCAGCTGTGCAAAGGCAAAGGCAATATGACGTCGGCAAACTTTTTCATCGTGGGGACAAAGATAGTGGAAAGTGGAGGGAGAATGAAATGAACGGGGGCATTTTTTATGCTGAGGAGAGGGAGGAGGCTGTTGTGGATTTGGGATGAAGATAAAGGAGGGGATATATGGGTATTGCAGATTTTATGGGTCGGATGGGTGTAGAAGTATGGGGAAACTGGTGCAAGCGTTTTATAAGCTTTGTTCGATGTATTAAAATAAGAGTGAGTTAGTTATGGTAAAACTATGGCGTTTTGAGTAGGTGGAAGCAAAATTTGCTTCCACCTTTGGAGGATGCTTCCACAGTGGGGCAAATGCCGATGGATAGGGGGAGGTGGGAGGTGGGTGGAAGTGTGGAAGCAAAGTAGGGAGAAAAAAGTTTCTGGAGAAAAAAAGGAGGATGTTCTATGGGAACATCCTCCTTTTGATTTTATAATTGTCTATTCAGACAATTTTCTACTACTCAGATTATCTAGTAGCTTGTTTACGTGTGATAGTTACGTTGTATGCATACTCACTAGTACCCCAGTCGTGAACGAACTGCAGAACCACATTTACTGTATGAGTAAACTCAGTACCTGTCGGGAGTGCGATACAAGTCAGCTTACCAGTTGTAGGTTCTACCTTGAAGTATTCATCTTTGTCTGTTCCGTTGGACATAATGTAGCGGAGACCGGTTGTAACAGACTTCTTGTACAAAGCAGCACGAACAGTGACTTCTTCAGCATTGAATGTAGTTCCATTGAATGTAACAACTTTCTCACCTGCATAGTCTTTCAATACAAGATTCTTCCAGAAGTCTTTAGCCTTAGCTTCAGTACCAGCGGTATTGACAAGTAATTGTTTCAATGTGATTTCAGTATTCTCAGCCAAGTTCGGATCGTTAAATGCTTTCAGTGCAGCACCACCGGTGAAATCTGCTATCGGACGAGCTACAGTCCATAATTCTTCTGCATCAGGTTTACGGTTCTTGTCAGTAGCATCGTAACCACTTGCATCATAAATATCAACTTTCAGATTGCCAACCTTCTTGATATCAATCGGAGCAGTGAATGCTATTCTCCATTCTCCATTTGCACCTTCTTCAACTACCAATTTGTTCTCCTTCATCAATTCTTGTACAAATGCATTCTGCTTGTCTTTATTCAATTCGAATACAGCCTTAGCGTCAGCAGGAGTTACATCATACATATGAGCGAAGTTTTCAGACTTAATGCCGAAGTTGCCGCTAGCAGCATCACTCCAATCACCAATGATTGTACGTGCCTTGTATGCATCCTTGATAGCAACAGCAAAGTTACGAGTTACAGCAAGGTCATTGATAGTAGTGATGAAATATTGACTATCATACTTGTTATAAGCTGCATATGGAGTAGAAATGCCATTATAAGAAACCCAACCATTCTTAGCAAGTGCTTCAGACCAGTAATTAGTGGATTTCAAATAGAGGGTAGTCTTATCAATTTCTGTCTGAGGACCAATAAACAAGAACAATGAGTCTGTTGCATTACCTTCTGCCTTCTTGTACCATACAAATGCCTCATCTCTAGCTACAGGAACATCTACAGACCATGTAGCTTGCTGTGGAGCATTAGTTAGGTAATCGTATGCTTCACTATATCCAGTCAATTCCTTCTCTGTATTGTAATCTGCTTTATACAAAGGCCAAACAATAGAGGTGCCCTTGTCGGTTAAGATATCACGACCACCGATAGCGTCTTCAAATGCGCGTACATCCAGCTTCACAATTTGCTTAGCTGTCTTGTAGCTCAAGTTGAAGGTTGCATCACCCAGCGGAGACAATTTGACAGTTGCTACATTTTCTGCAGCGGTAGGACGTATAGCTTGTACCAAAACATAGTTATAAACAACCAAATCATGTACACCTTCTACTTGTGATTTAACTGTAGTAGTGACCTTGATTACAGCATATTCATCAATAGCAGATGCTTGTTTTTCTTCCTTAACAGCCAAGATGCCTTCTTTAGCTACTTTATCTGCATCAAAGATTCCTTTCTTAATGGTTACACCCCACAAATCCTTGTCTGCATTTTCATCAATCAATTCGAATTTCTGTTCAAATTGAATATCGGCATCAGCCAACAGTACGCCGTCATTCAAATCCAAAGCAGCACTGATAGAATCGTTCAGATTGAATGTTCCTTTATAATCAAATTCGCCAACCTTATAAGAAGCTGCATCATTCTGAGACATGAATTTTTCGGGATACCAACTACTTGCAGTCTGCATCTTATTAGAATATTGGATTTCCTCCTCTGCATTTACACGTACGTTATGTACCTTTTTAGAAGATACATACATTGACTTAACATTAAAATAATCTGATGCAGAAACATATTGCTTGTACATCTTAACATCCAGAGAGGTAGCATAGCTATTGATTGTCTCACCAAGATCCACCCATACGGCTCCCCAGCCAGATATTTCTGTTTGCGTAGTCGGGTCAATCCATGTCATACTTCCCCATCCAGAAGTAGATACAGTCTTAGCATCTTTAAAGTTTACCGGAGTCATCTTTACCCAAATAACACCATCTTGTTCTTTATCGAAGTCCCAATCCAAGACATTCAATTTCGGCTGTTCTGCAGCTCTTGTCTGATAAGTATCAGAGAAGAAGAGCTCGGCATCGCTCTTTGAGAATTTTGAAGGATAGACTTTGAAAGAAGCCTTTGCAGGAACTGCAGCAAACAAAGTATCAACGTCAGTATCGTTTTGAGGATAGTACAACTGATAAGCTACAGCATAGTCATTTGCGTCATCAGCAGCTTGCTTTCTATACACAATAGTTTGCAGACCATTGAAAGCAGAGCCTTCCATCAACAAAGTATATGATTGGCCGTCAATAGTAACCTGCATAGTTCCATCCTTTTCATTGTAGATCATTGAAGGAACGTTAGCATTGTATTTGAATGAAGTTCTATATTCGCCAATGCAGATATAACCCTCTTCGTCTACCTTCACGTAGTTTCCGATAGCTTCTTCAACATTAGCTTCTGAACCTGCAGCCTTGATTTTCTCACCTGCGTCATTCAATACATACTCATAGGTTGCACCTTCATCTACGCTAATCATCCAGTAGTTCTCGGCATCTACCTTGAACTTCGGAACGATTGTAGCCCCGGTTTCACCCTTCGGGCCTTGAATACCCTGAAGTCCTTGCTCACCTTTTTCGCCTTGAGCACCATTCTTGATAGTTAAAGTTTCGCCACCGGTAAAAGTCAGTAAATAACCACCCTCAACAGGAGCATAACTTTCGATGAATTTCTTGCCATTGATTGCAGCAAGGATGTCATCAATCTGTTTTTTGTTTGCATCGATCTGCTCCTGCAAGCCATCGATGTCATCATCATAGTCCTTACAAGAAACAAATGTACTTGTGGAGCCAACCATTAAAGCTCCAAACAAGATTGCACTTAGAAACTTTTTGTTCATAATTGAAAACTTTAAATTTATAAATTTAAAAAAATAAAAAGTGAATAATCTCTCATTTTGAATCCCTTTCGCATACTTCTTTTGTTACTAAGTATTCCGTTACTTCGCAGGTAATGAAATCTTGTTAATCCCGTTAATAATCAGGGAATAAGGAGAAAATAGACCGGTTTTGTTTGGAATAGTAAAAAACAGTCCGTTGGGATATTGGAAAGAGGATTGGAAGTCCAGAAAGATGACAGTGGGAAAGGGATGAAATGAGGCTCTCAAAGAATAAAAGTATGTATTTTTCAGTTCAAAAGGTTGAATGAAAGTCCATTGATAGCACCGATTGGAGCTCCGTAAAGACAGTACCATTCCGTTCCTCAAAACTCTGTTTGAAGATTCCGGAAAATATGCGACAAATCTATTCTATCCTATCAAAAGAAGTAACGTCTTTTATACTGTACACGCTCCGCTTCTTACAAAAGAAATTACCCTTTGATTCGCCTCGTCAATCTTTCTGTTGCTGAAAGGCTTCAGATAGGTTTCCGTCACCGTGATGGA
>NZ_QSOX01000031.1:0-33106 GCF_003466325.1 Bacteroides sp. 4_1_36 | reverse complement strand
GAATTTGGAGACAAAGATAATAATTTATAAATTTACCCCTCAGGTTTTTACATTGACCCCTTTATAGAATAAGAATTTATACTTTAGTTTTGACTGAACTTCAGTATATATGTGCAATTTTAGAACAAATAATCTAAAAATGATTTTTTTTTGTAACTTAGCATAATATTTAAAACAAATATGGTAAAAGCTACAAAAGATAATAGGCCTTTTTCAAGTGGTGTGTTTGATTTAGAGGAGTTCAATATTTATACAAAGGTAATTGATTTGCCTCTTGACGGGATTCCGACATATCTAGAAGAAGGGATAAATGGAGTTTGTACCGGAGGCTCTGCTCTTTTTAATGTGTTTTCTAATAAACGCAGGGTTGTGAAGAATGATTTGATAACTATTTTTCCTTATCAGTTGGCAAGTATAACCGAAATCAGTACAGACTTTGCCGTTATTTTCTTTAAAGTACCAAAGAAATTGTTTATGGATACCATTAATGGGCTGGGTAGGCTTACACTTGACTATTTTTTCTATATGAGGAAATATTATAGCTCTCCGCTCAGTGAAGAAGAGTATAAGCGCTTTGTTCATTTCTGTCATATATTGTCATGCCGTGTAGATTTATCTTGTGCCTTTCTTAGGAGGGAATCGGTGATGTATTTATTGAGGGTTTATTATTGGGACTTGTATGTGGGCTATAAGAGTAACCCCAAGGCTATGGCTTCCGTGAAGTTTGTACGTAAAGAGAAGCAGGTTTTTGAATTCTTTTATTTGGTTATAGAGTATCATACTATAAGTCGTGATGTGGCATTTTATGCAGATAAGATGTGTATCTCACCTAAATATCTGACAATGTTAATAACAGATAATACTGGTCGTTCGGCTAAAGAGTGGATTGTGGAATATACCATACTTGAGATAAAAGTCTTATTGAAAGACTCCAATCTTGAAATAAAGGAAGTGGTTTCACGAACTAATTTTCAATCGAATTCTACGATGACACGTTTTTTTCGTAAGCATACAGGCACTACTCCGTCAGAATACCGTGAGAGAATGTTTGTCTGATATTTGGATAATTTGTACTTATACCAAAAGGCAAGAAAGATATGAAAGAATATCTTAAAATAATAGATGAAATAATCGCTCTTGTGGGGTTACATTTAATTCCCAAATTTGTTAATCTATATCAAGGCCAGGTTGACATAAGATGTGAGGAAAATGATACTGGAGTCTTAATTAATATTATTGTGTCTTTACCAGATAAAAATGAACTGCAGGCTTTGCAAAATCAAGTTGGTATGGACTCACTACAAGCCAAACAGATCTTAGAAGGAATATTAAAATTGGAGAAAATGGATTCATGCAAACCATTGGAAAACAGACAACTGGAATTGAAACGAATTTGGCTTAACAAGCTTGTTTCAGTGTTGGAAGAGCATATGGAAAATACAGAGTTTAATGTTGCTATGCTCTGTCAACTGTTGGGAATGAATCGAAAACTGTTGTATCGAAAGATTAAACAGTTGACGGGGGTTACTCCAGTAAGCCTTATTCGGCGTGTTAGGATGATAAGAGCCGCTACACTTTTATTACAAGGCAGATTCACTGTATCGGAAGTAATGTATATGGTAGGCTATTCCAATCCTTCTTATTTTTCCAGGTGTTTCATGGCAGAATATAATATTTCTCCAAGTCAATATGCAATAATTCAAAAAAAAACAGGTGGAGCGTCCGAATAAGGGGGCACTCCACACATGATTCATTGTCTTTTGTTCTGTTATTTTTTATACCAATCCTTACAGTCATTTCCCATTGATTTTGCCCATGTAGCAAAACCGGGATATTGGCTGTCAATTCTGTTCCTTTCTGTTACCGGGGTAAACCCTAGCATCGGTATATCGATAGCAAATGGATATGCTCCTTTACGGTCGATATAGTAAGCATCATCATTGCTGCCAATCAATGACTGATTGGCATAAGCTGTAGCTTTGTGTTTGGGCAGATGAACCTCTGTGCGATTCTGTTCTCCTTGTGAATATTTTACGATGATGTATGGATTATAGGACAATAGCTGATTCTTTAGGAAAGAACCGTTGAATTCTCTGGTGACTACATATTTATTGCCTATATTCTGTTTGGCATTGGACATTACGATAATGGACGAAGTCTCTTTTTCCAATATTGCACCTTCCGGCAAAGTGATTTTATCGCCAATTTGTGCTGCATCTATCTGATAGGCAAATGCGTTAACATATGTAGCGCCATCATGTACCGGAGTGAATTCGTCAACGATCTTCGTTACTATATTCTTTTTGTCGAAATAGACTTTGCGTTCGTATTCTACAATTACGTCATTCATGTCATAATCGCCACCGGAAGGCCAAATATCTTCGAATGCCAGTGTGCCGGTAACATTTTCATCTTCATCGGGTTTGGGTTCTTCTTTATCACCTTCATCGGGAATAGACGGCCTTTCAGGATCGTCAATAGAACTTCCCGGAGTAGCATCTACATAAAATAAAAGGTCACAGTAGCTTTGATTTACACCATCTTCTGCTCCAAGAATCGTCTTGCCGCTTTTTTGGTCTTTAACAGAGACAAAGGCCGACATGTTGTTTTGGGGATTGGAAGTGCGAAGATTTGAATTGTATGGATTATATAAATCAGGCAATTTAAGATAATCTTCTAAATTATTTCCATAACCGTTCTTAAAACCGTCGGCATAAAGAAACCAGCCTACTGTATATCCTGCTGGGAATGTATCATGGGCTTGGCCGTCTTCATCGAAGTAAAGCAGACGAACTTTATTCCCGGATTCTAAAATCAATATTTGGCCGCCATACCAGTCAAAAGACACATTGGGGAATATAATGTATTTCCTCACTTGGTCTACATCGACGGACGTTCCGGTTTTATAAAAATAATATCCGAAAGTATTGTTATAACTTGCACTTCGATTGAGAAAAATGAGATTCAATGCGGTGTTGTCCTCCTTTATCGAAATATTGATAGTTTTTCCATTACCAAGTAATTTTGAATTGTCTTGTCCTCCTTTATTGAAGAATGTTTTCATCCGGTCTGTCAAATCCAAAATACTTTCATTACCAATATTTTTTTCCTTTGTCATATATTGGCTGTTCAGCTGACCTCCTTCTCCCCAATAGCACAGTGAGTATAGATTTTGGGATTTGTTTACTAAATAAGGTACATCAGACGAAGCGCGAGTGACAGACTTTGTTTTAGGATTTGATTTTGCCGACATGTCAAAAATGACAGCATTGTCTTTAATTTCAAGTTCTATGCATCCCGGCAATCCCCATGTCGCAGTATATAAATAAACTTTATTAAGATAGGTAGGAAGCTGCATTTTTCCCTCATACTTACCGCTGTTGTCGGTATAGGTTTTGAACAAGGCTTCTATACCCTCTTTCTTTATCGGCGTACCTTCCACTGTTTCCATCGGATTTTCACCGTAAATTTCTATCAAAGGAGTAAACCCGTAAATGTCATAGTTGACAGAAAGCCGGACATCACTGCGCATCTCAAAGCCGAAATATTTATCCGGGTCAGGAAGAGGTTCTTTTTCACGATTCGGGTCGTATACGTCTTTCTCCATACAACCTGTCATAAGGCCTGAAAGTGCAAGCACTAAAATGAAAGCCCCAATGCTAATTAAGCGGTTTTGTTTCATAAGATATAAAAATGTTATGTTAATTTTATTTGTATGTATTTTTGATTAGTTACTTGCTCTTTAAATACCCGATACATTTTATTATGCAAATTTAGTCTGTATTGCTCAAACTCATTGATACAAAATTGACAAAAGAATGATAGAAAAAGGACAGTTGATTTTTTTTGTATATCCATGTGATAGTTTGTCGGGAGTGTCTTTTTGTTCTTCCTTTATTGGATTTTACCCTCTTTTCAGTATATTTGCGCTCGGCGTTTTAAGAATATTATCTTTGAGCCGATTCCAATACTAAACTAGATAGAATTAATGGAGAAAATAAATGCAGTAATTACGGGAGTGGGAGGGTATGTTCCTGACTATATTCTGACCAATGAAGAAATATCCAAAATGGTAGATACGACAGATGAGTGGATAATGGGGCGTATCGGTATAAAGGAAAGACGTATCTTGCACGAAGAAGGATTGGGGACTTCGTTTATGGCCCGTAAAGCTGTAAAACAATTAATGCAACGTACAAAATCTAATCCTGATGATATTGATTTGGTGATTGTGGCCACTACAACGGCCGATTATCATTTTCCTTCAACAGCATCCATATTATGTGAGAGAGTAAAGCTTAAGAATGCTTTTGCTTTTGATATGCAGGCTGTTTGTAGTGGCTTTTTGTATGCATTGGAAACTGGAGCCAATTTTATCCGTTCGGGAAAATACAAGAAGGTCATTGTAGTAGGGGCTGATAAAATGTCGTCGGTGATTGATTATACCGATCGTGCCACTTGTCCGATTTTTGGTGACGGTGCTGCCGCTTTCATGCTGGAACCCACCCGGGAGGATATGGGAGTAATGGATGCCGTATTGAGAACAGACGGGAAAGGTCTGCCCTTTTTACATATCAAAGCGGGAGGCTCCGTATGTGCTCCATCTTACTATACACTGGACAATCGGATGCATTATATTTATCAGGAAGGACGTACAGTCTTTAAATATGCTGTGGCCAATATGGCAGATGCTTGTGAGGCGGTCATGGAGAGGAATCACTTGGCGAAGGAGGACATTGACTGGGTGATTCCCCATCAGGCAAACATGCGTATAATTACTGCAGTTTCGCAACGTTTGGGAGTATCTCCCGAAAAGGTAATGGTCAATATAGAACGGTATGGAAATACAAGTGCCGGCACGCTTCCATTGTGTGTATGGGATTTCGAGGATAAGCTGAAAAAGGGGGATAAACTGATTTTTACAGCATTCGGAGCAGGATTTGCTTGGGGGGCTATTTACGTGAAGTGGGGATACGACGGAAAAGGTTGAGGCTCTCTGATAAGATTTAGGTTGTTTGTTTCTTTTCTGATACAACTTTTAGTATCTTTGCGAAACAGCAGTTTTTTATTGTGACAAAAAATTGCATGTGTTTTGTTAACCATATAGAAAACTAAAAACAACCAGCGTATTATGAACCAGGAATTATCCATGAGCCCCAATTTATTGGTGGCTGCCCTTCAAAAACCGGCTTCCGAATTTACGAAAGCAGACATTGTTTCCTATATAAAGGAGAATGACATTCGTATGGTGAACTTCATGTATCCTGCGGCAGACGGGCGACTGAAGACACTGAACTTTGTCATCAATAATGAAGCATACCTTGATGCCATACTTACATGTGGTGAACGCGTAGATGGTTCCAGCTTGTTTCCGTTTATAGAGGCCGGTAGCAGTGATTTGTATGTAGTGCCGCGTTTCCGGACCGCTTTTATAGACCCTTTTTCTGAATTGCCCACACTGTCAATGCTCTGTTCTTATTTCAATAAGGATGGTGAACCGCTGGAAAGTTCTCCGGAATATACCCTGCGTAAGGCATGTCAGGCATTCACTACGGTTACGGGGATGGAATTTCAGGCTATGGGAGAATTGGAATATTATGTCATTTCTGAAAATGACGGATTGTTCCCGGCTACCGACCAGCGTGGTTATCACGAATCGGCCCCTTATGCCAAGTTCAATGATTTCCGTACGGAATGTATGTCATATATTGCGCAGGCAGGCGGACAGATAAAGTATGGGCATTCTGAAGTCGGTAATTTTACGCTGGACGATAAGATTTATGAGCAGAATGAAATAGAGTTCCTGCCGGTGCGTGCCGAGGAGGCTGCTGACCAACTGGTGATAGCAAAATGGGTTATTCGTAATCTGGCTAGCCAGTATGGATATAACATTACTTTTGCACCGAAAATCACGGCAGGAAAAGCCGGTTCCGGATTACATATACATATGCGTATCATGAAGGACGGGCAGAACCAGATGCTGAAAGATGGGGCACTTTCTGAAACAGCCCGTAAGGCCATTGCGGGCATGATGAAGCTGGCTTCTTCCATTACGGCTTTCGGTAATACAAATCCTACTTCCTATTTTCGTCTGGTTCCTCATCAGGAAGCACCGACCAACATTTGCTGGGGCGACCGCAACCGTTCGGTATTGGTACGCGTTCCGTTGGGCTGGTCGGCAAAAACGGATATGTGCATGTTGGCAAATCCGTTGGAGACCCCAAGTCATTATGATACTACACAGAAACAGACGGTGGAAATGCGTTCGCCTGACGGTTCGGCCGATTTGTATCAATTGATTGCCGGACTTGCTGTAGCTTGCCGTTATGGATTTGAGATAGACGATGCTTTAGGAATTGCAGAAAAAACATATGTCAATGTAAATATCCACAAGAAAGAAAATGAAGATAAGTTGAAACAACTGGAACAGCTTCCTGATAGTTGTGCCGCTTCTGCCGATTGTTTGGAAAGACAGCGTGCTGTCTTTGAGCAATATCATGTGTTCAGTCCTGCAATGGTTGATGGGGTTATTTCCAAACTGCGTTCTTACGAGGATAGAACCTTGCGTGCAGAGATACAAGACAGTCCGGAGGAGATGCTGAAACTGGTCGAGAAGTATTTCCACTGCGGATAGGAGAAGAAATGAGGGCATAACTCACCGCAGGTTACACAGATTGCTATAGAATTTCTGATAATCAAGAACTTTTATCTGTGTTAATCTGCGGTGATTGTGTATTTTGACACCTCTCCATTATTTCTTTGGCTTTGAATACTGGTTCTGCTTTTTGTATTTCCGATTCGAAGCCGAACCAATAACCATTTTGGGTATTGTCGTCAATGGGTAGAAAACATAAGCGGAGGCTTTCTTTGTAGTTTCCATAGATGACTTCCCAATATTCCGGTGGCATCTGGCGCTTGGTCTTGACTTTCTCTGCTGGTTTTTTCTTTAATGACATGCCTGCCTCTATCCAGGCAATGGTGACCATGATTTTATAGGCCGGATAATGCATACTGCAGAATTCATAGAGTACGAGGCCTCGCTTTTCCAGGCTCATGGGCTGGTCTATAAGATTTTTATCGATTAAAAATTCCAGAAAGCGACGTAGGAAGTCGTTGTCATCCAGAATCAGCTTGCGGGTGATGGCTTGCCAAGCAGTTGTGTTATAGAATCCATCCAGAAGACGTGACAGTTGCCGGGCTGTTTGAAGCTCGTTGACACTGATTTCATTTGTTTGAAGCACTTCATAAGGGGGGAGAGGAGAATATCGGATGCCTAGTTCTTCCGCTCTTCTTCTCATTTCTGTGCCGGGAAGTAACTTCAGGGATTCAAGCTGTATCTCGCCGGCATTGTATCCGGCAAGTGTACGCACATCTTCAAATATTTCGGATAGGCGGTATAGAGGCAAGCCGGCAATGAGGTCGGCGTGTGTTTCCATATTGGGTAGGGAACATAGGAAACGAAGACCTTGCAGTGAGTCCTCCAGGCTTCCCATCCGACGGCTTTTCTGGAGGACCGGTTCGCGCAGGCTTTGAATACCGGCCTCGAGATGGAGCAATCCTTTAGGTAGCTTTTTCAATTCATTTTTCAGCTCTTCGGATAATAGTGCAGGGTGTATTTCTAAGTGAAAGCATATGTCCGGGTTGAATTCCAGGAAAAGTTGCAGTAATTCTTTAGCACGGCGCGGATTATAATTAAAGGTCCGGTCGAGGACGCGTACGTTTTTTATTCCATGACTGTGGATAATTTGAAGGCGTTCACGGATACTTTCAATGGACAGTGTGCGCACCGGTTTTTCTTCACCGCTGACGCAGAATGCGCATGTGTTGAAACAGCCTCGGGTAGTCTCCAGTTGTACGAATGGTTTGCTCCAGTTGAAAAAACAGCTGTTTTCCGGTGGTACGAGCCGTGAAAAGTTAAGTACACGGGCTATGCCGTTGTCTATATATTGCTTTTGAGGATTCATATAGCAGAGTCCCGGAATACTGTTCCATTTTTCCGGCTGGTTCCAGCAAGACAGCCATTGGGGGAATGCTTCTTCTCCCTCTCCCCTGAATACACAGTCGATGAAAGGGTTTTTATGCAGAAAGTCTTCATTGTTTCCTAAGAATTCAGGTCCACCCAAGATGAAGCAGCTATTGGGAAGCAATGCTTTTAATCTCGCTGTGATGTGCAACAGTTGTTCGTGGTTGAACAACCATGTCGTTGCGGCAATGATGTCGGGTTGGTGCCGGTATATTTCGTCGACAATCATTCCTACGTTTTCATTGATGGTGGCAGATACGATTTCCCATTTTACGGAATTGTTCTTTGCTATTTGTGCGTGCAGTGCAGGGAGTGCCAACGAAGAGTGTGCATACGAGCTATTGAGGTCTATCCAGAGAATTTTCATATTTGATTGAATTTCATCTTTGCAAAGATAACTGATTTTGCTTTTCGTATAAACAAAAAGGGTTATATTTGCATGTCGGAAATCGAAAATAGTAGAGTTATTGGTATAGAATGTTTTTTGAAAGATGAAATATTCTTTTTGTATTCTTATTTCTATAAGGTGATAACGGGTTGTCTTATCACTGGCTTGATAAAGTAAGGAAGGAAGTACTATTAAGTGTGATTGATACAGAATGCAAAATATCGGAATAAGTTTCCAGCTATTTTGAACATTTTGAGAAAGTAAACTCTTTTGTACAAGGACTGGTTTAGGTAATTGATTCCTTCCTATGATGTAGGGATACTCTGTGAGGAGTATCCCTACAATTTTTTACATTGATTCCACGTTGCCTCCCTTTGGGGGATTGTTTGGACAATAACAAAAAAAGAGGAATATTCTTTCGAATTTCCTCTTCTTTGCGGGTGGCAGATGGGACTCGAACCCACGACATTCAGAACCACAATCTGACGCTCTAACCAACTGAACTACAGCCACCATGTTAGTGCATTTCTTAAATGCGGTGCAAAGATAGGGATAATCTTTAATATTGCAAAGAATGAGACGAAAATTTTTGAGATTTCTGCATTATTTTTTCTTCTCGTAGATACCTATATTGTGCTGCTGGAGCAGCTTTCGAGAGCTTTTGACAAAGATTTCCAGGTGTTTACGAGCTTCCGGCGTTAAATGTTCTGTAGGAAAACTGGCAGGATAAAGAATGTAATTTTTTTCTTTAGTAAGTTCCGGCCGGCCGGTCCAGACCAGATTATATCCACAATAGGAAACACGACAGTATGGAAAAGGCAGAGGATTGGAGTCTGGCAGGGGCGTCTGACTCTGACCGGTGTAAGAGGGACGGGTGGGTTGGGGGAGAGGATGTTTCTCCAACTGCAAAGTGAAGATGAGGCCGCCGTCAGTGTTGGCCTTGCTCATATTGGAAATGAAGTTTCCCAAGGAGTAGACTATGATGTGCTGTTCGGTACCGTTGGTACGTAGTTCCATCGGTTGAATGACGTGAGGGTGTGAACCGATAATATGTGTTACGCCTTGTTGGAGCAACCAGTTGGCCAGTTCGCGTTGCTCACGGTTGGGAAGGGACTGATATTCCTCTCCCCAATGCATGCAGGCAATAATGGCATCCGGTTGGCGTGCCTTGGCACTTTGGATATCTTGCAGGATGGTATTCTTATCAATATAGTTTACGATATTGGGAGAGGTAGCCTTGATACCATTGGTGCCGTAAGTATAGTTGAGTAGGGCAATGCGAAAGCCGTTTCTGTTGATGAACAGGGGATAGCGTTGCTTGCGCTCCGACAGATTCTTGTAGGTGCCTGCGTAACGAATACCGGAGGAGTCAAGCAATTGTATGGTACGCTCCATTCCCTTTTTTCCACGGTCCAGACAGTGGTTGTTGGCTGTCAGTAAAATATCGAATCCGGCGTCCTTTATGGCCTGAAGATATTCATCGGGGGCGCTGAACATAGGATAGCCCCGATAGGGCCTGCCCCCCAATGTGACTTCCAGATTTCCTATGGCGAGGTCTGCCTGGGATATTTGCTCTTTTATGAGGGAGAAGCAGGAGGAGTAGTCATATTTTCCTTCAGATACATGTGCAGCGTCTATTTGTGCCTGGTGCTGCATCAGGTCGCCGACAAATAATAGCGTAATCCTTTCCTGCGAGGAAAGGGTTACGCTATACAGTAGGACAACAATGAAGACGGCGAGCGTTTTCATCGCCTTGTTATTGGTAGATTGCTTTCTTGCCGGCGAGCAATGTATTCTTCATAAGGGAAACGATGGTCATGGGACCTACGCCTCCCGGTACGGGGGTAATGAATGAACATTTGGGAGCTACTTCGTCGAATTTCACATCACCGGTCAACTTGAATCCGGATTTCTTGGAGGTATCGGGCACACGGGTAGTACCTACATCAATAACGACAGCGCCTTCCTTGACCATTTCCGCCTTAACAAAGTTCGGTTGTCCCAACGCAGCAATGATGATGTCCGCTTCCTGGCATTCCTTTACCAGGTCTTTGCTGCGGCTGTGGCATACGGTCACTGTGGCATCGCCGGGATAAGCCTTCTGCATCATCAGGGCAGCCATGGGTTTGCCGACAATGTTACTGCGTCCCAATACCACGCATTTCTTGCCTGAAGTCTCTATCTGATAGCGCTTCAGCAGTTCGAGGATACCGTTGGGAGTAGCGGATACATAGCAGGGAAGGCCAATGGACATCCGTCCCACGTTGATGGGATGAAAGCCGTCCACATCCTTGCGGTAGTCGATGGTTTCAATCACTTTCTGCTCGGAGATATGCTTGGGCAAGGGAAGCTGTACGATGAAACCGTCCACATCCGCATCCTCGTTCAATTCGCGTACCTTGGCGAGCAGTTCCTTTTCGGTAACGTCTGCCTCGTAACGGATAAGTGAGGACTTGAATCCGCAAACTTCGCATGCTTTTACTTTGGCGGCAACGTAGGTTTCGCTACCTCCATCGTGTCCTACAAGAATGGCGGCCAGATGCGGGCGTTTACCCCCACGAGCCACTATTTCGGCTACTTCTGCTGCAATCTCTTGCTTTACTTGCTCTGAAATTGCTTTTCCATCAATCAGTGTCATAGGCTGTTATCTTATCTTTTAAGTTTCGGCATCATCTTACCCATCTTGCTGCCAGTGACCATCTTCATCATCTTGCGGGTCTGGTCAAACTGTTTCAGCAGGCGGTTTACTTCCTGAATATTCGTACCGCTACCTTTGGCAATGCGCTGGCGGCGTGAACCGTTCAGAATGGCCGGATTGCTGCGTTCTTCCGGAGTCATGGAGTAGATGATGGCTTCAATGCTCTTGAAGGCATTGTCGTCAATGTCTATATCCTTGATGGCTTTGCCTACGCCCGGTATCATGGAGGCAAGTTCCTTCAAGTTACCCATTTTCTTGATTTGTGCAATCTGGCTCAGGAAGTCGTTGAAGTCGAACTGGTTCTTGGCAATCTTCTTTTGCAGGCGTTTGGCTTCTTCCTCGTCATATTGTTCCTGCGCACGTTCCACCAAAGATACGATGTCACCCATACCGAGAATACGGTCGGCCATACGTGAGGGATGGAACTGGTCGATGGCATCCAGCTTTTCACCGGTACCTACAAACTTGATGGGCTTGTTTACCACCGAACGGATAGAAAGGGCGGCACCACCGCGGGTATCACCATCCAGTTTGGTCAATACTACACCATTGAAGTCGAGCCGTTCGTTGAATTCCTTAGCGGTATTCACTGCATCCTGACCGGTCATTGAATCCACTACGAACAGAATCTCGTCCGGATTGATGGCCTTCTTGATGGCGGCAATCTCGTTCATCATCTCCTCATCCACTGCCAGACGACCGGCTGTATCGACAATTACAAGGTCGTAACCTTTGGCTTTGGCTTCTTGGATGGCATTTTGGGCAATGGCTACCGGATTTTTGCTGTCCGGTTCCGAGTACATCGGTACGTCAATCTGTTCAGCCAGTACACGCAACTGCTCGATAGCGGCAGGACGGTACACGTCACAAGCCACCAATAACGGCTTTTTGTTCTTCTTGCTCTTCAGCATGCGGGCCAGCTTTCCGGAGAAAGTTGTTTTACCGGAGCCTTGCAAACCGGACATTAGGATAATGGCAGGCTTGGAGTCGAGGTTTATTTCAGAAGTCTCGCCGCCCATGAGCTGGGTCAGTTCATCGTGTACGATTTTTACCATCAGCTGGCTGGGCTTAACGGCTGTCAGCACGTTTTGTCCCAAGGCTTTTTCCTTAACGGTATCGGTGAAGTTTTTGGCTACCTTATAGTTCACGTCGGCATCCAAAAGTGCCTTACGTACGTCTTTCAGGGTTTCCGCAACATTGATTTCGGTGATTTTGCCCTCACCTTTCAAAATTTTAAACGACCTTTCAAGTCTCTCGCTTAAATTATCGAACATAGTATCTAATTACAATTACTAAATTACAAATTACTCTTATTGAGGCGCAAAAGTACAAAAAATCCCTTTAACTGCCTTCTTTTGAAGCAGAATATTATTGAAGACTTGCAGCGGGATGGGCGAAAAGAATGGAAGTGCCGGTCAAGGCACTGATAATCATCTATATTATTCTGTTTTTTTTAGTTCTTTTTGCTTACTTTCTATTGATAATGTCTCTGGCGCAGGGTCCTTCGTGGTTGGGATATCCCGGTGCGTGGCTGCGCCATCTCTTGTCGGCTTCAACTTTCAGGCTTCGGTAGTCGTCCTGTGTGCGGCGGATGTAGTCGTCCAGCAGTGCCCGGTGCTCGGCCAGAATCTTTGAGTATTTGGGGTCATGGGCAAGGTTTCGTCTTTCTCCTTTATCCTTCAGCATATCATACAGTTCTTCCCCGTTGCCTTCCAGATAGTGTGTGTATTTGTATCTGGGACTGCGTATCATCCGTCCCGGGCTGACGGTCACTTCGTATTCACTGTGCCATTCGGAGGCTGCATAGGGGTGCTGTCTCTTTTGCTTCTCGCCTTTCAGGAAAGGGGCAAGGCTGATGCCGGGCTTGGAGGAAGGCACCGGAATGCCTGCCAGTTCACAGAGAGTGGGCAGCAGGTCGATAGTGGGTTGGGTCAGTAAATCTTCCACCGGTTTTTGACGGGGATGAATACCGGGACCGGCTATGATGAAGGGCACATTTGTCATTTCTTCGTAAAAGCTGACCTGCTTGGTTACCATGCGGTGTGACCCCATTCCGTCTCCGTGGTCTGCCAGTACAATGACAATTGTATTTTTGCCGGCGGGAGTGGAGTAGAGGGCTTCCAGTACACTCTCTATCTGTCTGGCCACTATCCGCGTGTAATGCTGGAAGGCGGCGACGTAGTGCCGGTAATTGTCCTCGTTCCAGTGGGCGGCTTGCATCATCCTCCGGTGGCTGCAGCAGATGTACTGAATGGGCAACGGAAGTTTTTCCCAGTCTTCCACTTCAAAGTTTTCGGGTAGTAGCGGGAGTGGGGTACTGATGGGGCTATCTATGTGCTCCCCTTTATTTTCGCCTACATATCCGCAGATATTGTGCGGGTTTTGGAAATCGGCTATGCAGATGAAAGGTTCTTGCGGCGGATTGCTGAGATAGGCCACGGCATCCTCGCAGGTTCCTACATCCAGAAAGCTGTCATTGTTGACGGGAAATTCGGGGTCGGTGAAGGGCTTGGCAACCGGTTCCTTGTGGCGGAATCCCCTTAGGGAACCCATGTCATGGGTTTTGCCAAAGTGGACGGCCTCATAACCGTTGGCGGTGAAGAGGCTTCCCAGGGTCGGAATGCTGTCGGGCAGCGGAGGATTGATGTGTTCGGCCGAGTTGGAACGTACATTGGTTTGATGCGGCATCAGTCCGCTCCATAAGGCAGCGCGTGACGGTTGGCTGAGGGGGCATCCCACGTATGCGTTGGCAAATGTTACACCTTGGGAGGCAATTCGGTCTATAGGTGGAGTGCAGCTGGGGTCGGCACCGTATGCGCCTACTACCCGCTGGGTCAGATGGTCGCATTGGATAATAAGAAAATTGGGCGATTGCTGTGCCATTACCGGAAAGCTGCACAATGCCATTCCCATAAAAGAGTGAATCGTTTTCATCAGATTTGGATTTTATTTGTTCAAGGTTATTGTATGGTGGCAAATGTATGAAAAAACGGATATAAAAAAAGCTTCCACCTACGTTTATGAACGTAAATGGAAGCTTTTGTACAATATCTGTATGCAGTTGCTGTTAACTGTTCATGCTCATCAGGAATTCGTCGTTGTCTTTGGTCTTCTCCAGACGGTCTTTTACGAAGTCCATGGCTTCTATCGGATTCATGTCGGCAAGGTACTTGCGGAGAATCCACATGCGGTCCAGTGTCTGCTTGTCTTGCAGCAGGTCGTCGCGGCGGGTGCTGGAGGCAACGATGTTGACAGCCGGGAAGATACGCTTGTTGGACAAGTTGCGGTCGAGCTGCAACTCCATATTACCCGTACCCTTGAATTCTTCGAAGATAACCTCGTCCATCTTTGAGCCAGTGTCAATCAAGGCAGTGGCAAGGATGGTCAGTGAACCGCCGCCCTCGATGTTACGTGCTGCACCGAAGAAGCGTTTGGGCTTATGCAATGCGTTGGCATCCACACCACCGGAAAGCACTTTGCCGGAAGCCGGGGATACGGTGTTGTAGGCACGTGCCAGGCGGGTGATGGAGTCGAGGAAGATGACAACATCGTGTCCGCATTCCACCATGCGTTTTGCTTTTTCAAGGACGATGCCGGCAATCTTCACGTGGCGTTCTGCCGGTTCGTCGAAGGTAGAGGCGATTACTTCCGCATTGACGGTACGCGCCATGTCGGTAACTTCCTCCGGGCGTTCGTCGATGAGCAGCATAATCATGTAGACTTCCGGATGATTGGCGGCAATGGCGTTGGCTATGTCTTTCATCAAGATGGTCTTACCGGTTTTGGGCTGTGCCACAATCAAGGCACGCTGACCTTTGCCGATGGGGGCAAACAAGTCTACGACACGGGCCGACATAGAGTCGGAGTATCCGCCTTTGCAAAGCTTGAACTTCTCGTCCGGGAAGAGGGGAGTGAGGTGCTCGAACGGTACGCGGTCGCGTACGAAAGCCGGGTCACGTCCGTTTATTTTGGATACTTTTACCAGCGGGAAGTACTTTTCGCCTTCTTTCGGGGGACGGATTACGCCTTCTACCACATCACCGGTTTTCAGGCCGAACAATTTGATTTGTGATTGTGATACGTAAATATCGTCCGGTGAGGACAAATAGTTGTAATCGGAGGAACGGAGGAAGCCGTAGCCATCCTGCATGATTTCCAGTACACCGGTTCCGGTGAGGATGTCATCGAATTCGTACGTCTTCTCGCGTTCTATTACGGGTTTGCGTTCCGGAGCGGCGGGATAGTTCTCTCCGTTGTTATACGGTTGTGCAGGGCGCTGCTGCACGGGGCGCTGTTGGTTATAGCCACCGTTGCGGTTGTTATTGTTGTTGTTATTGTATGGGTTGTTGTTGTCGCGGGCGCGGAGGCGCGGGCGTTGTGGCTGTTGCGGTTCGGCTGGGGCAGCGGCAGGAGTGGGAGTGGCGGGAGTTTCCGCTTTGGTCGCTTCGAATTTGCCGATAAGTTCGGATGGCAATTCTATTTTTTCCGTAGGGAGGTCTTCAATGGGGATGAAGTCATCTGCCGCTTCGGCCAGGATAGGGCTTTCGTCCGGTACGATATTCTTTTCTGCTTTGGCTTCTGCCTGAGGTTCTGTTTTCGGAGCTTTAGCCTCGAAGTTCAATTCCGGTTCGGCAACCTTCGGGGTTTCCGTTGCTTGGGGTGCAGCAGTCTCTTCCTTTACCTTGCGGGGGCGTCCCGGTTTGCGTTTGGGTACGGCGGCTTCTTTGGCTGGCGCCGGCGTTGCAGCTTCTATGGTCGGTTCTTGGGGTGCTTCCACAGTTTTGGGTTGTTCTTTCGCAGCCGGTGCTTCCTCTGTTTTGGCTTTGGTGAGGTCTCCGTTTTTATTGGCTGAGAACACTTTGTCGGCACCTTCCTTTTTTACGGTCTTTACAGTGACGCGCGAGCGTTTTTGCTTTTCCCCTTTACGCTCTTCCTTCAGCTTGTCGGCGGCAACTTTCTTGGTAGCGCCTGCGATAGCTTGTTCGTCAAGTATCTTGTAAACAAGTTCTTCTTTTTTGAGTGAGTCTGTTTTTTTTATACCCAGTTCTTGGGCAATAGTTTGTAGTTCCGACAAATTTTTGTCGTTCAGTTGAATGATGTTATACATACAGTATATATGTGAATGGTTTAAAATTTACTTTTATTGAAAGGCATAAGTGCACAGTTGCAGTTGTTGTAGGAAGCAACTTGGGCAAGTTTACCTTGTGATATATGATTTATATGGGATATTTATTATTGAACCGGAAATCTGATAAACAATTCTCGCCACAGCAAGAAGTCGCAGAATGTTTCAACGGTGCAAAGGTAATAAATATTTTTGGTTTCATAAACAAATCATCTTTTTTTTAAATTTAAAACTTTATCTTTGCTGTATTAACAACAACATGAAGGATTGGTTTATGAATATAGATGAAGTACAGTTGATAACTTTTTCACCTACTTGTACCTCTAAACAAGTGGGAGAGGCAATTGTTCACGGAACGGGAATTTCGTCTGTCTCCAAAGTGGACCTCACCTTGGAGGCGGCGGGTAAAAGGGAGGTGCCTTCCCATGCTTTGGCGGTCATCACGGTGCCCGTATATGGCGGTCATGTGGCTCCTTTGGCATTGGAGCGGATGAAGGAGCTTCATGCTGACGGTGCACCTGCCGTGGTTGTGGTGGTGTACGGCAACCGGGCCTATGAGAAGGCTTTGGTGGAATTGGATGCTTTTGTCACGAGGTTGGGCTTCAAGGTAATTGCAGGTGCTACGTTTGTAGGAGAGCACTCTTATAGCAGTGAGAAATATCCGGTGGCAGCCGGACGTCCGGATGCGGACGACTTGGAGTATGCAAAGCTTTTTGGTGAAAAGATACGTGCTAAAATTGCGGCGGCCGAAGATATGGAGAAACTGTATGGGGTGGATGTGACCCGTATCCAGCGTCCGCGCCAGCCTTTCTTCCCGTTGCTCCGCTTTTTGCGCAGAGTCGTCAAGTTGCGTAAGAGTGGGGTGCCTATGCCCCGTACTCCGCAAGTGGATGCGGAACGTTGTACGCATTGCGGATATTGCGTGAAGCATTGTCCTGCAGGAGCCATTATAAAAGGAGACGAGTGCAATACGGTTGCAGAGAAATGCATCAAATGTTGTGCTTGTGTGAAAGGCTGTCCGCAGAAGGCGCGCACGTATGACACGCCGTTTGCCGTATTGCTTTCCGATTGCTTCAAGAAACAGAAGGAGGACAGAATCATTCTGTGATGGCTACTGGTCGATGGTTGATACGACCAACACTTTCCGGGTTTTTTCGTCTATTCTGAAACGGTTGTCCACCCGTTCTCCCACCAGCCAGATGATGTCATCTCCGCAGCAAAGCACCCATTGCCGTTCTTTGCGCAGAAGGGAGAACTTGCGGTCGGTCAGGTAGTCGCTTACCTTCTTCCGGCCTTTCATGCCGAAGGGCACGAAGCTGTCTCCCTGCCTGCAAAGGCGCAGTGATAGGGGATGCTGGAGTTTGTCGGCATCAAAGCAGGCGGTAGCTTTGTCGCGTGGAATCATGAAATCCGGTGCATAGGGATGCTCTTTCATTTCCAATAACGGCTTTACGGCTTCCTGTACGGGCTCTATCAACAACGAGCCGCGGTCTTTGATGACACGCCAGCCGGGGGTGGCAAAGACTTTGCCGGGCTGTCCGTCCAATGTCCGGCAGATGTCCCTTACTTGTGCGGCGTTGAATCCAAGCGGATGCAGAATTTCAAATAAGACCGTTTCCGGTGCCGCTTCTTGCCTCAGGGCGCCGATACTTATGCCTTCCGGTGTCTTGACTCGCAGTTTGGCTTCTTCTATACCTATATTATATATAGAGGCGGCATCGTCCAGATGCTCTGCCGTTTTGAGGATGCTTTCCTTGACGGAGGGGTTTATCTCCTGCATCATGGGAAGCAGGTTCAAGCGTATTTTGTTGCGGGTATATTCGTCCTGCAGATTGGTGCTGTCCGTCACGTAGGCTTGCCCGATACTTTCCAGATAACCGACGATTTCCTTTCTGTCCAGGCAGAGCAAGGGGCGGACTATATGTCCGTTTCGGGGGCGTATGCCCCGCAACCCGTTGATGCCGGTACCGCGAATCAGATTGAGCAGCAATGTCTCTACACTGTCATCTTGATGGTGGGCGACGGCAATGACAGCTGCACTGCATGCTTCCCTTGTTTTTTCGAACCACGCGTAGCGCAATTCCCTTGCAGCCATTTCGATGGAGATATGCCGTTCCTTTGCTTCCTGCTCCGTGTTGAAGTGGACGGTGTGCAGCGTCACCCGGTGCTCCAGGCAGAGTTGGCGTACAAAGTGCTCGTCGCGGTCGGATTCCGCTCCGCGCAGATGGAAGTTGCAATGGGCGGCTTCGCATGTGTATCCCAGGCTGAGGAGCAGGCGCAGCAACGCCACGGAGTCCGCCCCGCCGCTCAGTGCCACAAGTATCTTGTCGTCCAGCGAGAAGAGCTTGTGGCGCTCGATGTATTGTACTACCTTCTGCATATTCAACTATAGAGTGGTGCAAAGATAGTGCAAACGATTTTTATTGCCATATCTGCAAGTATCTATTTTCAGAATCTCTATCGGCTAAGGTCGTATTTGCTAAAAGCTAATCTTACCACAGCTGTGTTTTATGCATACCACACCTTTGTTCTTTTCTTACCACAGCTGTGGTAAGAAAAGAACAAAGGTGTGGTGAAGTTACGATTTAGTATCTCTGGAAGTAGTGTTCTGCCTTCTGGGCATTATTGTTTAGTGTCTCTTATTTAAAAACATTCTAAATTATTTGTGCCTTGCGGACATAAGTATTATCTTTGCCCCCAAAATAGAAAAGAAAGGCAGAAAGACTATGCGTTTGTCCGAATTGAATACCGGTGAAAAAGGTGTAATCGTAAAAGTGCTGGGACACGGTGGTTTCCGCAAACGGATTGTGGAAATGGGATTTATTAAAGGTAAAACAGTGGAGGTCTTGCTGAATGCCCCACTACGCGACCCTATCAAATACAAAGTAATGGGATATGAGATTTCTCTTCGTCGGCAGGAGGCTGAGATGATAGAGATTATCAGTGAGCAGGAAGCTAAGGAGCAGGCTGTGCAGCCCGATTACCACGAGGGGTTGGGCGAAAACATGCATCTGGGCGAAGATGAGCTGAAGCAACTGGCCCTCGGCAAACGCCGCACCATAAATGTGGCTTTGGTGGGAAATCCCAACTGTGGTAAAACTTCTCTTTTCAACATCGCTTCCGGTTCGCACGAGCATGTGGGCAATTACAGTGGCGTTACGGTAGATGCCAAGGAGGGGTATTTTGATTTCCAAGGTTACCACTTCCGTATTGTCGACCTTCCCGGAACCTATTCCCTCTCGGCCTACTCCCCTGAAGAAATCTATGTCCGCCGGCACATTATCAATGAAACGCCGGATATCATTATCAATGTTGTGGACTCTTCCAACCTGGAACGCAATCTCTATCTCACCACCCAGCTGATTGACATGAACGTGCGCATGGTGATTGCACTGAACATGTACGATGAGCTGGAAGCCAGTGGAAACACGCTGGACTATGTAAAGCTCAGCCAGTTGTTCGGAGTTCCGATGTTGCCTACGGTCAGCCGTAGCGGAAAAGGCATTGAACAGCTGTTCCATGTGATTATCAATATTTACGAAGGCGGCGACTTCCTCGACCATAAGGGCAGGATGCGCAGCGAGATATTGAGTGACCTTCGCAGCTGGCATCAGGAGTATGTTCCCGACCATGACTTCGGCAGCCATAAAGAAGAGATAGAACAGCCGCGTGGCTTCTACCGTCATATCCATATCAATCACGGTCCCGAGCTGGAACGTAGCATTGAGGAGGTGAAGCGCGTCATCAGCGTCAATGAGAACATCCGCCACAAATATTCCACGCGTTTCCTTGCCATCAAGTTGCTGGAGAACGACGAAGACTTGAAAAAGATTGTGGAGGAGTTGCCCAATGGAAAGGAGATTCTTGCCGTCCGCGACCGGGAAGAGGCACGGATTGCCGAGGTGGTGAACGAGGAGAGCGAGCAGGCCATCACCGATGCCAAGTATGGTTTTATAGCCGGTGCCCTGCGCGAGACCTATGTGGACAATCATCAGGATACGTCGCGCACTACTCAAATCATAGACTCAATCGTTACTCACCGTGTATGGGGTTATCCCATTTTCTTCCTTTTCCTTTATCTGATGTTCGAAGGCACCTTTGTGCTGGGCGACTATCCTATGCAGGGGATTGAATGGCTGGTAGGCGAATTGGGCGACCTGATATGCAACAACATGTCCGAAGGACCGCTGAAGGACCTTCTGGTGGATGGTATTATCGGAGGTGTGGGCGGTGTCATTGTTTTCCTGCCGAATATTCTGTTGCTCTATTTCTTTATTTCCTTGATGGAAGACTCGGGCTATATGGCACGTGCCGCTTTCATTATGGATAAGATTATGCATAAAATGGGGCTGCATGGAAAGTCTTTCATTCCGCTGATTATGGGCTTTGGGTGTAATGTGCCCGCCATTATGGCTTCGCGTACCATCGAGAACCGCAAGAGCCGTCTGGTGACGATGCTCATCAATCCGCTGATGTCGTGCAGCGCTCGTCTACCCATCTATTTATTGCTGGTAGGCGCCTTCTTCCCGAACAATGCGAGCTTTGTGCTGTTAGTAATCTATGCCATCGGCATTCTGTTGGCAGTGGTCATGGCACGTCTTTTCTGCCGCTTTCTGGTGAAAGGAGACGATACGCCGTTTGTCATGGAGCTGCCGCCTTATCGTATGCCGACGTCCAAGGCCATCTTCCGCCATACGTGGGAGAAGGGGGCGCAGTATCTCCGCAAGATGGGAGGCATCATTATGGTGGCATCCATCGTTATCTGGGCATTGGGATATTATCCCAACCACGATGAATATGAAAGTGTGACGGAACAGCAGGAGAATTCCTACATCGGCCGGATTGGTAAAGCCATGGAACCGGTCATCGAACCGTTGGGATTCGACTGGAAGCTGGGCATCGGCATCCTTTCCGGCGTGGGCGCCAAGGAGCTGGTGGTAAGCACGCTCGGAGTGCTTTATGCCGACGATGCCGAGGCAGATGCCGTAAGCTTGGGTGAACGCATTCCGATAACGCCCCTGGTGGCTTTCGGTTACATGGTGTTTGTGCTGATTTATTTTCCGTGCATCGCCACGTTGGCAGCCATTAAAGGGGAGTCGGGCAGTTGGAAGTGGGCCGTGTTTGCGGGACTTTATACTACTGCGCTGGCCTGGCTGATGTCTTTCGCAATTTATCAGATAGGAGGTCTGTTTTTATGATGAATAGTTGGCAGGAGTGGGTAGTAGCCTTATTGTTGTTGCTCTGCGCTGTGCGGATTGGCATGAGTATTTATTCTTTTTCTCATCGGGTCAAAGAAAATGGTAATCCGTGTGATAGTTGTGCAAGTGGCTGTGAACTAAAGAATTTGTATGATAAGAAGCGTGCGGAGTGCAGTGGAGTGACGAAAAAAAAGAAGAAAAGTTGTTGCGGATAGTTGGTAGTTTCAAAAAAAGTGCTACCTTTGCATCCGCAAACGAGAAATAAAGAGTTCTTGTAAGAACCGGTACCTTGGATGAGTGGCTTAGTCAGCGGTCTGCAAAACCGTGTACGGCAGTTCGAATCTGCCAGGTACCTCGAAGAATAAAACTCCGAAACTGCTTTTTAAAAGTGTTTCGGAGTTTTTTGTTATAGGGAATTGTTTGCCCATTCTATAAAATATCATTCGCTGAATAGTTACAGCTTACTTATTAAAGATTGAATAAAATGAAAAAAGTTGGATTTCTGATTTTCTGTCTGTTTGCTATGTGCAGCATGGCAGGCAAGGCGCAGGATGTAGTGGCGGACAGTACCGGCTACATCGTTAAGGTAGGGGAGATGGCTCCAGATTTTACAGTGAAGCTGACGGATGGGAAAAGCATTACCCTTTCGGGACTTCGTGGGAAGGTGGTCATGTTGCAGTTTACCGCGAGCTGGTGTGGGGTATGCCGTAAGGAGATGCCTTTCATTGAGAAGGATATATGGCTGAAGCATAAGTCGAATCCGGATTTTATGCTGATTGGCATCGACCGTGACGAGCCGTTGGAGAAAGTGATTGCTTTTGGTAAGTCAACCGGAGTGACCTATCCTTTGGGTCTGGACCCGGGAGCGGATATATTTGCGAAGTATGCGCTCCGCAAGGCAGGTATCACACGCAATGTCCTGATTGATAAGGAAGGGCGTATTGTGAAGCTGACACGTCTGTATAACCCTGAAGAATTTGCTTCTCTGGTGAAGGAGATTGACGGAATGCTTTCTGAATAGTAGGAATAGGCAAGATATAAAAAAGGAAGTGCCCCCTAAAAGTTTTTGTCTAACTTTTAGGGGGCACTTCACTTTTATGCTTGTCGGGATAGTTTGGCAAGATAGTCATAATGTGTACCCTCTTTCACCAGCTCTGCTTTGAAGCCATTTTCGGCAGCATAGATGCTCAGGGTCTGAAAGTCGATATAGAGCCAGTCAAAGGAGTCGCCTTTGACATTCTTGTATTGCATCTGGAAGTCTACCTCTCCGTAGTAATCACCGGCAAGGTTGATAACAATACTGCCATCTTCCTCTTCGAACAGATAGCTCAGGTTGCTGGAATCCATTAAAACACAGCCTCCAGGCCGGAGCAGTAGCTTCATCTTCCGGAAAAAATCAGGCAGATTCTCCAACTTTCCGATAATGCCGGAACCGTTCATCAGCATCAGGATAGTGTCGTATTCATCGGCAAACTGTTCATTGAACAGATTGGTTTGTGATACGCTACGCACACCTCGCTGCTTCATCACTTCCACGGAAAGCGGGGAAATGTCGATGGCATGGACCTCTTTTCCGGCTTCTTGCAGGGTAAGGCTATGGCAACCGCTACCGGCACCCACATCCAGAATCTTTCCGGTCGCCATTTGCAGAGCAGTACGCTCCAGCAAGGGCATTTGCTTTTCTGTGCGGAATAGCTCTTCGACGGGAATTTCGTCCTCATCGAATTGTGAAGAGAACACGCGTAGGCGGTCGGCTTTATGCCGTTTAAAGTAATCGGCTATGGCTGCGCCCATCGGGTCCTTGTCGGCAGGCAATAAGGCTGTATTTATCATTTCTTATGTCTGTTAGCGCGTTTGCGGCGGATTTCTGCTTTCATTTTGGCTGAGGCGGAACCGTGTTGCCCGGTAATGTAGGTTTTCTTCTTGGCTTTGGTCTTTATCTTGTTTTCTTCTTTAGGTTTGTCCTTTTTGCCTTTGAAGACAATACCACCCATCATCGCTTCTTCTATACTCATATATTTCGTTGTTTTAGTGATGTAAAATATCATTTCTCCGGCAGTACCTCAATCCAATAGTCATCCGGGTCATTGATAAAGTACAGTCCCATTGCTGTGTTTTCGAAACATACCCATCCGTTTTCCTTATGGTATTGGCGTATGGCGTCGTAATCACCGGATACGCGGAAGCAGAGGTGACTCTCGTTCTCCCCTAATTCGTAGGCTTGTGGATGCTCCTTCAAGCAGGTCAGTTCCAGCAGGAAGCCGGTACTGCTGTCGGTCAGATAGACCAGAGTGAAAGAGCCGTCGGACGACTCTTTCCTATGATGTTCTTTCAGCCCCAGTGCCTTTTCGTAGAATGCGATGCTACGTTCCAAGTTGGTGACATTGATATTAAAATGGTCGAATTTACTTTTTATTTCCATTTGTTTATTTCTGATTTGATTATTTACAATTTACAGTCTGCGTGTGCGGTCATTTGACCATTGCTTTCAGAATTTCGCCTACATACGTGCGTGGCATACCTTCCATCGTTGCCGGTGAAGGCAGCTTCTTACATTCCAGAATGACCGTAGGCTCTGTCTGTCCCGTAGGATAGAAACGGATGGTATAGCTTTCTGCTTTTTCCATTTGTTCATACGGCTGGTCGGGCGACAGTATGCTGAATACAACTGGTTTGCCGTTGACTTTGCCCAAAGAACCTCCGGAGTTTGCTGTCATCATGGTCATGTTGAAAGGCTCTTGGCCGATGACGATAACCAATTTGCCTGCTCCGGTCTGGATGGCATCGGCTGACAATTGCTCGGGGGCTATGGTTTTGTATTCTTGCTGCTGGCTCTTTTGGGCAGGAACCAGTGCGGCAGGTTTCTTGACTTGGGGCACTTCGATGACTTGGGCATCTTTCACGATGCCTTCGGATGCCTTTTCAGCAGCCTGGGCAGGTTCCACGGTAACTTGTTTCTTCGGGGTGATTACCGTCGGACCGGAATTGACGACAGCCTTCACCTCTTTCTTTTCTTCCTTCTTTTCTTCTACCAGAGCTTTGGCAGTGGTGGCGCTCAATGCTTCTGCTGCTCCCAGGCAAAGGTCATCAACGAAGTCTACGGTTTTTCTGCGCCACTTGGCAAGTCCGCGTACCAGTTTGGTCTTCGCCTTGTTCAAGGCATACTTGTCTACAATCCACTCCTCGGCGGTATATTTTTCTTTTCCTTCGCGGTAGTTAAACCGTATCTTTTCTACTTCGAGCACGCTCTTTTCGGGTTGGCAGGTCACAGTCAGCTGGTAAAGGATTTTGGTACGGTCTAATGACAGAGCCGTAGAACTGAATACAATCCATTCATCCCCGATACCTACAATTTGTCCTTTCTCTTTGTCTGAGAATACTACACGGCTGGTATTTTCATTCTCTTTCAGACGGGCATCCATCCAGCCGAGCAGACGTTCGTAGATTTCATCCTGAGACATGCCGGGGATGCTGAATTCTTTGGTGAATACCACTTTGCCGTCCACCTCGGGAACAGCACCGGCCAGATATTTACTGTCGTCCCTATCCTGCGCCTGCAGCATGGCCGGCAGACAAAGGCAAAACAGTGTAAAAAGAAGTTGTGTCAAATTTTTCATAATAGTATGTGTTTTAATTATTAATTTACGAATTATGGGCTACAAGTTGGGGAGTTCGAAACTTTCACCACGGTGTGCAATGCTCAGAAAGCGGCATCCCTTGCTCTCGGCAAACTGCCGGAAGGCGTTGCCTCCCTGATAATCTTCGCTGAAGTGCATCGGTACAAATATAGTGATTTTTATTCGTTCCACGAATTGTTCTGCTCCACGCATATAATCTTTTCCGATACGGCTGTCCACCGGAAACATGGCTACATCTACGGCAGGTGCAGTTTGCTGCAGCTCTCTCACTTCGGCCAAAAAGTCACCTTCGGCCTTGCGTATTTCCTGCGGAGTAGATTCCTCGCTCCAGTGCCAGTTGTTCAGGTCACCGGCATGGAACAGCCGTCTGCCCTGCAGGTCTATCAGGAAGGAGATACCCACATCGGTAGAACCGAAGGCCTGGATACGGATATGTTCGTCTTCGTAGGTGTCGCCCTTATTGATGTAGGTGGCATCTTCCGCTGAGGCGCGGCGGTGCTTCAGGATGTCTTTGGAGAATATGTAGCGGATGTCGGGCCGCAGTTTTTTCCATGAAAGAACTTCGCGATTGAAGTGGTCGGGATGGAAATGCGAGCATAGTACGTAGAGTAAGCCCGGCTTTTCCAAGAGATAGTCGTGCACGATACCTTTATTGAAAACCTCTTCCGAGGAATCTTTATAGTAATCGATAATGACCGTCACTCCGTCCGCTTCAATCGCGAAGCCGCTATGGTAGATGTAATCAAGTTTCATTTACGGATTGAATTATAGCGCAATATTACAAAAAACGCTACACAAACTTCCGGTTTAAGCTGTTATTTTATGCAAAAGCACGCTACATCGGTACTTCTATGAAGAGAATGTGAGAGTCTTTCAATGTTTCCAGCTCAAAACTGCCGGTTTCGTATACTCCCATTCCGTCACGGCGTGAGAGTATTGTGCCGTCCACTTTGACTTCACCTTCCATTACGAAGATGTATACACCGGAATGCGATTGGTGCATGTGGTAGTCAATCTTCTTTCCGGCTTCTATTTCACCGATAGAGAACCAGGTCTGTTGTAGCAGTCTGGCAGGAGCATCGCCGTCAGGGGATACTATTAGTGCCATTTCATTTTTGCGCAGGAGTGGACGTACGTCGAAGTCCTGGTATGCGGGTGGTGTGTTCAGCTTTTCGGGCATCACCCAGATTTGCAGGAATTCTACCGCTTCAGTGTCACTGCCGTTCATTTCGCTGTGGTAGATGCCGGTGCCGGCGCTCATGGTTTGTATATCTCCCGGAGTGATGACGCGGCTGTTCTGATGATTGTCCCCATGTTTCAGTTTCCCTTTCAGGGGAATGGAGATGATTTCCATATTTTTATGAGGATGTGTGCCGAAGCCCTTTCCCGGAGCCACACGGTCGTCGTTCAGTACACGTAAGGCGCCGAAATTCATCCGGCGGGGATTGTAATACTCGTCGAAACTGAAGGTGTGGTGGCTGTCAAGCCAATCATATAGGGAATGACCTCTGCTGTCTGATTTGTCTATAACTTTTTTCATAATTTATTCCTTTTCTTAAAATGGTTTATGTACTAGTAACGCTTTGGAAAGCTATAAAGTTTAAAAACCGATGTCTAAGAATTTATAAATGAGTGGGGACTATGCCCTGACCTCGTTCTCCAGTGGCTTATGGTTCATAAAATCTTTGATGTTCTGCAAGGTTGTCGAAGCAATGTTTGCCAGTGCCTCGCGTGTGAAAAAGGCCTGGTGCGAAGTGACGATGACATTATTGAAGGACAGTAGCCGCGCCAGAGTATCGTCATCAATGATTTTGTCCGATTGGTCTTCATAGAAGTATTCGCTTTCCTCTTCGTACACATCCAGGCCGGCAGAGCCGATTTTCTTGTTTTTCAGTCCTTCAATCAGGGCGTTGGTATGGATGAGTTGTCCACGTCCGGTATTGATAATCATCACACCGTCCTTCATTTTACTGATGGAATAGTCGTTGATGAGATATTTGGTCTGTTCAGTCAGCGGGCAGTGCAGGGAGATGATATCCGAATTGTGATATAGCTCATCCAGGCTGGTATATACCACTTGATGTTCACGGGCGAAATTATAGTCGGGATAGAGGTCGTAGGCAAGAATATTCATGCCGAATCCACGCAGGATACATATCAGTTTCTTGGCTATTTTTCCCGTGCCGATGATGCCTGCAGTTTTTCCGTACATGTCGAAGCCCAGAAGTCCGTGCAGCGAGAAGTTTCCGTCTCGTGTCCGCCAGGTAGCACGTGGAATTTTACGGTTGAGGGATAACATCAGGGCAACGGTATATTCTGCTACGGCATAAGGGGAGTAAGCAGGGACACGCACTACGGTAATGCCACGGTCGGCAGCTGCCTTTAAATCTACATTGTTGTAGCCGGCGCAGCGCAACGCCAATAATTTCACGCCGTTGTCTGCCATCAGACGGATAACTTCGGTATCGGCCGTGTCGTTCACGAAAATACAGACTGCGTCTACTCCTTGGGTTAAAATAACGTTGTGCTTGTTAAGATGCCCTTTATAGTAGCGGAGCTCAAAACCATATTCCTTGTTTTTTTCGTTGAAAGACGCTTCATCATAAGGTTTGCTGCCAAAAAGTGCGATAGTGTATGCCATGAGATTTGTTGTTTTTTAAATGTTACATAATTATAGGGAGATAACAAGTGGAAAGTTGATATGGTTCAGTGGCCGGAAGGATTCATAAAATGATAATTATTTCTATTTGTTTCATCAGAAACTATTTGGTGTTTCAATTAAAGTTCTATATTAGGATAACTTTATGCACAAAATTCTTTTTCATGTGCAATATTATTGTACCTTTGCGCCCGAAAACAATTAAAAAAGATTTAGATGAGAAAATTTTCGTTGATTGGCATTGCGATGTTAATCGTTTCAATTCCAACTTTTGCGGGTGGTATCCTAACAAATACAAATCAGCATGTATCTTTTCTTAGAATGTTAGCGCGTGGTGCTTCCATTGATATTGACGGTGTCTATTCTAATCCGGCCGGTTTGGCCTTCTTGCCGGAAGATGGTCTCTATTTGTCTTTGAATGGACAAAGTGCTTATCAGACCCGTAACATAAAAGCGACATTTCCCTTGTTTATTGAAGATGGGAATACACGTTATTATAAAGGAAAAGCTTCTGCTCCTTTCATTCCTAGTTTTCAAGGTGCATATAAAAAAGGAGACTGGACTATTTCCGGTAGCTTTGCTGTTGTAGGTGGTGGCGGTAAGGCATCGTTTGATGATGGTTTGGGTATGTTCGATTCAATGGTGATGGGACAAGTCCATACTATTTCGGGTGGTCAAATCACTCCCAATATGTATTCTATCAATAGTGCAATGGATGGAAGCCAGTTTATTTATGGTGTGCAATTGGGGTTGTCGTATCAAGTTAATGATTGGTTAGGTGTGTTTGCCGGTGGACGTATGAATTATTTTACCGGTGGGTATGAAGGATTTCTGACTGCAACAGCACACAGTAATATTCCTACTTATGGTGGCATGGAATTGGTTGGTATCGATTTAGACTGCGACCAGACCGGCTGGGGATTAACCCCTATCTTGGGAGCTGATGTGAAGTTGGGCAAATGGAATATTGGGTTGAAGTACGAGTTTATGACAAGTCTTAATCTCGAAAATAAAACCAAAAAAGCTGAAGTGCGTGCAATGGGAACTGCTATGGGAGATGAAGGGAATCCTTTGGCTGACTATAAGGATGGTGTGAATACTCCGAGTGATATCCCTGCATTATTGACTGCAGCTGTTGGTTATGAATTCCTTCCTACGCTTCGTGCAACGCTGGAATATCACCATTTTTTTGATAAAGCGGCAGGGATGGCCAATGATAAGCAGAAAGCGTTGAAGCATGGCACACATGAAATCTTGATTGGTGCAGAATGGGATATAGCTAAACAGCTGACCATCAGTGGTGGTTATCAGCGTACAGATTATGGCTTGGCTGATGATTTTCAGAGTGATATAAGTTTTTCATGTGACTCTTATTCACTGGGGTTTGGTGCTGCCATCAAAATGACAAAGCATTTGACTATGAATATAGCCTATTTTTGGACAAACTATGATGATTATACAAAGAAGATAAGTGAAACCACCAAGAATGTTTATAGCCGTACTAATAAAGTGTTTGGTCTTGGTGTTGACTATAAGTTCTGATTTCACAATCCTACCTTTATATATTAAGAAGCCGTCTCAAATATCGATTTGAGGCGGCTTCTTTCTTATTTTATATTGGATTAGAAAGAATACTGTACAAGCAGGTTCATACGGTTGGCATGGTTGGTGGAATTGTCGAAGTTGGTGCGCCAGCCACGCAGATATTCAGCGCCTACCTGCATGTTCGGGGTTACGTTCCAGAATACGTTGGCTACGAAATACTGTCCGTAGCGGTAGGTACTTGGCAGGTCGTTGGGATAACCGTCTTCAGAGTAAAGGCGGGACATGCTGTAAGTGCTTGAAAGGAATACCTTTGGAGAAATGTTATATTGTAGACCTGCATACCAGCCCAGCATGGGCAATGCCTGCATTTTGCCTTCCTTTTCGGGATTGGGGACAATATCGACGTTCAGATTACTGATGTCATTCAGGTATTGCCCGATACCTTTACCATAGTTGACTTGTCCGAATGCCTGCCATTTTTTACCGAGGTTAAAGGTCGTTGAGGCTTGTACACCGTATCCGGTGACGCTGGAAGCCTTGTCCCTTTCCGTGCTGGTATATGTCATGCTGCGGATGATACCTCCTACACGCAGATGACTGCTGCTGTTCCAACTGTATTGTGCCGAAGCTGTGAAGTCCGGCATGCGTTGCTGGGCAATTTCGAATTGGCTGCTTGTTGTGCCGTCAACGGCAGGCGCCTCGATGGAAGCTTGGAAACGAAAGTCTTTCAGCCCTTTATAAGTATATGACAATTGTGTAGCGCGGTAGAACGTGGCACCGTTGGGCCCCTGGAAGTCAATGGTGGAGGGGAGGGCGCCTAAGTCCATGAAACCGCCGTAAGTATATCCCACCGTTATATTTCGGAATGACATATAAGCATTCCGTAGCTGGAATGTTTTGTCTCCTCCTCGGAAATTTCCGGCTGTATAGACTGTGAAGTCACCCAATAGCCGGGTGTGTCCGACTAATTTCAGAAAGATAGTGGCCGTACTGGCATCCATTTGAAATTGATTTTTGATTTTACTACTGCTTGGAATGTTGGCAGGAACAAAGTCAATATCATCCACAATACCTCCAAAATCATACTCGCCGGTGGCACGGACATACCCTCCGATACCCAGGGCGAATTTGCCTTGTTTGTCCATCAATAAGAAGCGGGGAGCTTTCGGGTCATGGATGTAAGGCAATTGTGACTCATTCATGATGCGGATAATCTCGTCGCCCGCTTTGTCGATAGTAACTATGACAATGCCGTTGGGGGCTTCGTCATCGATAATCTCTTTTTTTTGTGCATGGATAGTGGACAAGGGAAGTCCGGCTACGCACAACAGAAACATTGCTTTTAAGATTGTTTTCATTTAAGTTAGGTTTTGATGAATGTGCTTTCAACAACTTAAATGAAAAAAGGTTTTGTAGTCTTGGAGGAGGAAAGGAGGTTATTCCGTCAGTATTCTTGCCTTGAATGAAGATCGTATGCAAAATTACCCTTACCCTAATTTCCGGAATAACCTCCTGAGAATGTGTGTTAAGTTACTTATTTTTTCATGACGGCATTCCACAGCGCTTTGCGTAGGGTTCCCATGGTGTCATCGCCTTCATAATCCCAGAACATCATGCCTTTCATGCCATTTTTTAATATCCATTCACCTTTTGCGGCAATACTGCGGGGATTGTCGTAACCACAGTAGAAACTGCCGTTTTTGGTGACATAGGGGACATTGCCTTCTGTATCCCAATTTTCGATGACATAGCCGTCATCCTTACTCAGGTTGAGAATATCCCGATAATTGATGCTGCCGCCGGCATTGAAATCGGCTCTTCCGTAGAACGGAATTCCCAACACTAATTTGTCGGCAGATACCCCTGCATTCAGGTATTCGTCTACGGAACGCTGGCAGTCCCAGTAATTACTTGGCTTGTTCAATGCTGATTGATGCTGGGGGGCATCAACCAGATCATAGGCCATGATATTGACGAAATCTACATACGGGTCTACGGCCTTTACATCAATATATTTATAGCCTTCGCCTTGGGGACGCTTGTCCATGCAATAACCTGCATAGGTCAATAGGGTGGACTGCCCCAACGCTGCACGCAGGTCTTTCATCAATAGGGTGAAGTTTTCCACATCTACCAACTCGTCATAGGCATTGCTGCTGAAAGTCATACCGGGAAATTCCCAGTCAATGTCAATACCGTCTATGCCCTCACTCGAAACAAAGGCTTTGCAGTCTTGTGCGAATTGCTTGCGCATTTCCGGACTCTTCGCCAGGGCGGAGAAACCTCCGTCCTGGGAATTGTCAGTATTGGAAACGCTATTGGTAAAAGAGAGTAATATCTTCACATGTGGATACTGGCTCTTTATTTTCTTTACCTTATCAAAACGGGATTTATCACCTTGCAGGCCAAACTTTTCATAAATTCCGTTTTTAACATATAATTCTGCAAAAGCGTAGTTTATGTGGGTCAGGTATTTGGCATCGGGTATGGATGTGCCATAATAAGTGACGTAGCCCAATGCAACCCGGCCTGCAACCTGCTCGGCCATTTCGGTCTCGTTGTCTTCATTTCCCGGAGCTGGCAGTCCGGGCATGTAGTCGTCATTGTGACATGCAGCTACTAGAAAGACAGTAGCTATTATAAATAGCAGTTTCCTTTTCATAGAGAGTGCATATTATTCAGAATCGGTTTCTGCTTCAGTCTTGAAATAAGCATACCAGCCGCTGTCGTCCCAATCCACACCACCGCTATACTTGCCGGGATGATAGATTGTGATATAGTTCTCATCCAGTGTCAGCAGCCAGAATTTGTTGCTGCCTACGCTTTGTCCGTTGTCGTCATAATTTCCTCCGATGGTGGGGATACTTGTTATCAGTTCACCCAGTACTCCGTCTTCCGGTTTTTCGTGTGTGAAGGAGAAAGTACCTTCTGCCTTCAGGTTTCCGCTGGCATCATAGGTTTTCATCTTGTTTCCGTCGAATTCGAATACCATGGACTGGTCTCCCGCTTCGGCGGCAGTGACATTGGCCCACCAGGCAAAATTTGATTCGGGAGTATAGCCTGCACTGGTATATTTCCAGCCTCCATGAGCCCCCATATTGCAGACGGAACCCCAGCTGACTTCACGGAATTTCCAGGTCTTCTTGGCAGATTTGTCACTCTTGTCGGTTGCACCGGTGAAGTAAGTGGACCAATCGTCGAATACATTGGTCACAGTCACTACAACCGGATCTGTCTTGATAATCTGATTGGCGGAAATGCCCATATAGTAGATGGAATAGTCCGCATTGGACTCCATGATGACCGTAGCGTTGTCCGTGACCAGAGTCTTACTTTGTTTACTTCCTTCGCCCCCCCATTCTATGTGCCATGAACCGCCAATGTCCGGGCGGGAGTTTTTCAGGGCGATATACTGGTCGCCTTCCACTACTCCGTCTTGGTTGGGGAAGGGTTGGGTAATGGATATGGCGGCTTGTAATGCCTCCTTGGTTATGGGTGTACCGGCATCAGTCACATATTTGTCTCGCAAGTCTTCGTCTTCGATAGGATCGCATGCAGTAACGATGAAGGCTGAAGCAAGCATTGCTATCAATATTTTTGTTACTTTCATATTGTCTTTATTTATAGGTTAATACTCTTACATATTGTTCCAATCCGAGAACTGGGCAGATGCATCCCAGCCTGGATTCTGCTCAAGGACTCCATTGGAGATGTCGATTTCGTCTTGCGGAATGGGCCAGTAGCCTTGGGTTGCTTGTAGGCGTTTCTTATAGTCCTCAAATCCGCAACTAAGCTCTTCAGCGTCCTTCTTGCGTCTAAACGTCCTCTCATC
>NZ_QSOX01000030.1:0-33921 GCF_003466325.1 Bacteroides sp. 4_1_36 | reverse complement strand
CAACTAATATCACTGT
This sequence comes from Bacteroides sp. 4_1_36, assembly GCF_003466325.1. Classification (NCBI taxonomy): domain Bacteria; kingdom Pseudomonadati; phylum Bacteroidota; class Bacteroidia; order Bacteroidales; family Bacteroidaceae; genus Bacteroides; species Bacteroides sp. 4_1_36. The sequence goes on along the minus strand of NZ_QSOX01000030.1, from coordinate 33,905 downwards.
TTAACAATCAATTACGCGACTTTACAGGTCACACCCAGGTCTTGTTCAAATTGAGCATAATCGTGTAGGCAGATTCGTAGGCATCCGAGATGTCCGCCATGAATTTCGGGTTGATGGGATTGCACCTGTGCGAACGTCGCGGATCATCGAAATTGATGACATAAAATTCCGGCTTCACTTTGTAATTCTGAGTGTGTTTAAGTAGATGGTTATAAGCAATTTCGGACAAATCTGGAAACTTATAATCGTAAATATACATGGCGAAGGATTTTTCAATCTGCTGTTTTATGTAGTTGTTTACCACTGCGTAGCTCTTACCCGAGCCGGGAGTTCCAAGCACGATGGACGCACGAAAAACATTTACAACATTAATCCATCCGTTCCATTCCCTGCCTTGATAGACGAACTTTGTCGGCAGGTTGACGGAATACTCGTTCTCCATGAGCCGTGTCTCCTGCATGAAACTCTCGTTGGCGGTATTGAATACATCTTCCATGAGGTTGTGTTTCAGCATCCGGCTTATCCACACGCCGGACATCAACAACAGGATATACCCGGCTGTAAGTGTTGCCGTGTACAAGGTGGCATTGACCATCGGACTGAACGGCAGGTCGAGCATCCACCAGTTCATGAAAAACAGCACCAATCCGGCAAGGAAAGAGGCATATATTTTCTGCCATGTCATCTTCTGATTCTTTACGCCTTTTGTTCCCAAACACGAGAGGGCAAGGAATATGACGGCAAATACTTTTGTGATGAGCAGGTTGCTGAAAAGCCCCGCTGTCCTCTGGAAATTCAGGAGTATCCTGTCGACTACCCCGATATTGATACCCATATCCACGAATGAACGGTAGCAGTACCAATAGACGTGGATGACAATAAACACGATGGATATGGCACGCATGAACTCCATGACCTTGGCCAGTCCCCTCAAATCATCTTCTTGTTGCATAATGAATATAGTTTTAATGGTTTATAAAATCTGTAATCAGGATATTCCGCGGGAACGGCGTTTCTTTTTCTTCTTGCGTTGCAGCCTGCGGGCAAGCGCCTCTTCCTGCGGGTCGGGACCGTTGGCGTCAATGCCGAAGATTCCGAAAGCCTGTTCGATGGAGCTTTCCATTTCGGAGGAGAAAACGCCTTGCCGATTAAGAGCAGGCATTGGCATATCCAAGTCAGGCATATTGGTCGGACTGTTAAACAGCCGCTCAAAAGCGTTTGCCGAAAACTCTTTTCCAAGTCGGGAACCGTTATATACCTCACGGTTCTTATGGTCGATGAAAGTTGCGCCATAGATACGTCCTTCATCATTTTCACGGAATACCACATCAATACCTTTCCCGGCGAGCAAACGGGTGAACTCCTCCTTGTTTCCACGGCATCCGTGCATGGCAAGCGCCACTTCGTTCCGTATCTTCGGTTGCCATTTCTTGTTCTTGTATTCACGGGCGTTGTACCCGATACGCTTTTCCAATCCCTCGTAGCCGTAGCGTTTTTCGATAAGAGAAGATTTGACGGGCGTACATATCGGCTTGCCACTATCATCGGTCATCGTATAGACAATTCCATTATAGGGTGTTCCTTCAAATTCGCCTTTTACTTGTTTCGCCTCGATATTGAAACAGGAGAGCAAGGCGCTGTACTCGCCGAAAGACTGGAAACGATAAGTGGAGAATACACTCTTGACGATATTGGAAACCTGCCGCTTCACATCACCATTTTGGTAGTCAGCCTTTTTCAGATACGGCTCCAATAGTTCCTTGCGCTTGTCATCCACCTGTTTCAACCCGAATTTCTTTTCCAGTTCCCGGCAGGCTTTCATCGAGCGGTTCCACTCGTAGGCGTCGTCTATCTTTTCACCTTTTTCGTTCACGCAGGTGGAAACGATATGGATATGCCTCCGGTCTATGTCCTCGTGCATATATACAATGTAAGGCTGGTTGCCATAGCCCATTCGCTGCATATACTCCCTGGCCAGTTCCGTGAATTGCAAATCCGTGAGCCGGTCGTCCAAAGAAGGGTTCAACGATATATGCAGGACTGGCTTTTCTGTATTCTTGTTGGCAAGCAGGTAGTTGTCAAACGCCCACAGGGTCTGTTGCATGACACGCTCCGTGTTCCCCGACACATTGGCAATCATGCGGTTCCCGTAAATGATGCGGGCTGTATTGTCGTTCACTTTCTGCAGGTTGTAGATGATTGCACCGTAGAGCGAAGCACCTCTGTTGATTTTAGCCACCATTTTCCTCCTCCTTCCGTTGTTTTATCAGATAGTTTTCTTCAAACTCACGGGTCAGCATGATAATCCGCTTGCTCAGCAACACTAAGTCTATTGTTGCTTTTTCCAGATTACGGAGCAGGACGAAAGCCCGTTTCTCCCCGAAATTTGTCTTTACGGCTTTCACCGTCTGGTTGTAGTTGTTGCCGATACTCTGGAATTGGTGGTAGAAATTGGTCAGGCGGATATAATAATCCATCGTCGCCTTGTCTATTCTCACCACCTTGATTTCCTTGCCGAAAATCATTGTCTTGATAAACTTGGAGCGTTCTTTCAATCCTGATTTTTGGAATTGAATATCAAAACGTCCGTTCTCTTCCGAGTTCAACCGTACCACATAACGATGCACGGCAGGGTCGGATTTTGGTTTCCTGCCTGCGCTTTTTCTTGAGTTTTTCTTCTTGTTTTCTTCCATACGCATTGATATTTTCAGTTTCTAATCTTCCGGCCCCGGATTCACGACTTTGGAGTGAATCCTCCCCGAGCCGTCAGGCGAGTGGCAAGTTGTTTTGAGTGCCCGAATTTATTTCGGGTGCCTCAAAACACAACTTGCTATGTTCGCTTGAACATGAATTTTCCTTCGTCAAATTAAGTTTTGACCTTCAGCCTCATTCTTCGGCTTCGGGAAACCTCCGCAGCGGTATCCGTTCCGTTGCCGGTGCAAAGTTATGGCGGTTTATCCTATTGTAAAATAGCGGGTTATATGTAACGTGATGACAAATGATGACACAGGTCGTCACCTCCCTTAAAACATAGTGCAGGTATGAAAAAATACCCTTTTATTTGCAGCGTGAACGGTAAAACAAACCAATAATCAAGTGGCTGTCCGTTGTATTGTCGGTTAGCGAAAACACTTGTTGCAACAGGTGGGCAGTGATTGTTTACTTGCTTTGTTGGGGCAGATAACTATCGGTTGGTCGGTTTGCCGGTTGGTGAGCACAAAGTAACCATATCACTAACAAACCTTGTCACAAAGCAAACAACAGACAAGTAAAACAATAGTGTAATAAACCATTAAAAAAGTTCAGTTATGAAGAAGAATCCGTTATTCGTTGCGGTCAGCAACCAGAAAGGTGGGGTCGGCAAAAGTACAATGTTGGTAACACTTGCCAGTCTCCTGAATTATTCGATGGGCAAGAATGTGGCTATCGTTGATTGTGACGCCACCCAGCGCAGCCTGTTCAATCTGAGGGAACGGGACATGGAGATGGTGGAGATAAACAAGAAGTACATGGTGTTGCTGGAGGAACAGAGGCTCAGGGGATGCAGGATTTATCCTATCAGGCAGGCAAAGCCGGAGAATGCACGCCAGGTGGCCGGAGAGTTGGCGGCAAAAGCAGATTTTGATATCGTTTTCATAGATTTGCCGGGGTCTATGGACATATCCGGCGTTTTGCAGACCATTTTCAATGTGGATTATGTATTGACCCCCATTGCCGCTGACAATTTCGTTATGGACAGCAGTTTTGTCTTTGCCAAAAGTGTTATGAAATGTGCGGAAAACCGGAAGAACATTCCCTTGAAAGACGTGTTCCTGTTCTGGACCAAGGTAAAGAAAAGAAGCAATACCGAAGTGCTTGACAATTATATGGCACTGATGAAGAAACAGGGGTTGAAAATTCTGGATTCAATGATTCCCGATCTCTGTCGCTATGACAAGGAACTCTCATCGCGGACACGTACCTATTTCCGCTGCTCGCTCCTTCCACCGCCGGCAGGACAGCTTAAAGGCAGCGGATTGCAGGAATTGGCAAACGAACTGATTGTAAAATTTAACCTGTAATTGAGATATGGCAAAGAAAATTGTAAAAGTGAATGAAGAAAAAATCAGGGGGTATATGGTCGGTGACATTCCTGATGCCATCGAGAACGAGGATATCATAGTGGTTGAGGTTCCGGAAGAGGAAAACAATGAAAGGCAGGATACGGAAAAAGGAACTGCCCGGAAAAATCCCAAACCTTGCAATATGCCCGAATGTGACAGTAACTTTCGTCAGAAGTATCTGGTGAATACCCCCATGCCAGGACGCATCCAGGTGTACCTGAACCGCAAGCTGTACGACGAGATAAAGAATTATCTCCATGTGATAGCTCCCGAAGTAAGTATTGCGAGCTATATCAGTAACATCATCGCTGAGCATATAGAACTCAACATCGAGGAAATCACCCGAATGTATAAAGACCGTTTTTCACCCCCTAAAATTCAATAGTCATGGAAACAACATTAATTTATTTTTCAGTAAAAGCCATGTCGGCAACCTACATATTATATAAGGTATGGATGTTCATTTTCAGTCCGAGAGTTTATAATTTTTGGGATAGTCAGCTTCGTCATATGCGTATTGCACGTATCCGGTTATGGAAATCACGCAAAAAGCGGATGGCGGAAAAAGCAAGGAAAGCCCGGTATAGGGCAAGACTGGACAAGGCTGAAGCGTGGATTGCACAAGCGGAGAAGGATATCCTTAAAGTCGGGCATGAAGAGAAAACCGAAACGCAGCCGAATCCACTGGACGAGTACAATGAAGTAATCGGAAAGACAAAAATAGTCTATCTTGAAGACCCGGACATGGCGAGAAAAACTCCCACACGTTCTGAACCTATGAAGAAAGAGCCTATAGAGGAAGATGAGGATATAGATCCGGATGATGTGATAGATGGTTTCTCTTCACAAAAGGGACTGACAGAATCGGAAAAACGGGAACTTATGTCAAATGACGGGTGTGTTCCTGACCCGGATTTTTCAAGGGCACTGACTTTTGAAGAATTGAACAATGTCGCTGATGTACTTATTTTGGGGACGGATGACAGAAAGAAAATCCGAAATGCAGCCGAAACCCTGTACCAACTTCAGGATACAGACCTGTTCAGGTTCTTTGCAACCGAATTGAGTACTCAAAGCCAATTGGAAAAACTGCTTAAGGAAAATATGCCAAATGGAAAAGAGGCGCCAAAACAATCTTTGGAACAGATTAGAATTGATTGGAATAAATACATGTAAATATGGAATCGAATGTGAAAAACAAAAAACAACAAGCAATGCCGAAGTCAGAAGCAGAATCTTTTGGCATAAAAAGAAATCCTGCAATTCGTGCCCCACGCATCTATCTATCTGAAGAAGAAATCATCAGAATTATGCGGAAAGAAACCGCTATTAAAAAGAAGATAGGAAATCTTATTGATAGTATGCTTTGTGATGACTCACAAATTTCAGAAATGGATAATACAAAAAATGAGACAGGGGCATTCGATATAAATGAATTTGTTTAATTGCTTCTTTGTTGTCATATTTTTCAGAAGGCATGTCGATGTGATATCGGTGTGCCTTTTCCTGTTTTTGGAAATTTATATATATCCCAACTGTCTCTTTTTATTTCCATCGTCATATTAAATTTCTGCCAATATTGGCACTTATATATTATGGACTATAAGGTAATGCTGACAAACAAGTATTTAAGAGAAATCAATGCAAAATTCTATCTTTGCAAAAAAATGAACGATGGCAGTGACAAAAGCGATATTAGAAAAATGGCTGGTGGCGCAGAAGCGTCACCGCCTTTCAGACAGGCAGGTGCAGATGGCCCGTGAATTGGGTCTGAATCCCGACAAGCTCGGCAAGATAGACAACCACAGGCAAGAGGTCTGGAAAGCTCCGCTTCCACAGTTTATCGAAAGTATCTATTTCAAGCGGTTCAAACGTGAGGAACCGGAAACGGTCAAGCCTCTGAAACAGATCATGGCGGAAATGGAGGCTAAGAAAAAGCTGCAAAAAGAGAAAAAGAAGGAGCGTAAGATGCAGCAGGAAACGGGTTCTGATATAATTTAAAATTCTGTTTATATCAAAAGCCATTTTTATTATCTTCCATTGAATAAAAATGGCTTTTGGTATGGGGAATGAAGCGGGAGCATTAATGCACAAGTGCCGGTATAAAGTTTTTCTTATTACCCATGTATGGCATCCATTACAAAACCGTTCATCTTTTCCGGACTGAAGTTCTCATAAAGAAGCAGGTCGCAAATCGCACTTCCGTTCATGTCATCTTTCTGAAAGTCCGCCACAAATGCGCAGACCGGTTCATCCTTACAACCGGGAGTCTGATAATACAACCGGATATTTTTTCCTATATATAATCCGATATCAAGCTTTAACTGCCGCATTGACAACGCCAGCCGTCCGGACGGTTCACTGTCAGGCAACTCTACTACAACAGGAAGAACCGGCAGACAAGTGCCGTCCTTCTCTTTTTTACAGAGCAGTATATCGGGATGTCCGGAGTCATCCCCACCTGAATGCCACATGTCCCGGAACACCATTGTCCCGTTGGTCTTTTTCCATCCGAGATATCTCAGGCAATACCCTACATCCCGCAGATAATCTCCTTTTATCGCTCCCGGTCTAAGACAAGGTGACAAATCCTCCACAATTTCAGGCCAGTTTTCATTCATGGTTCATAGTTTTTTTCAATATTATTATTCAAGATACGGGCTGTACACATCATCAGGAGCCGCTTCCGGATATCGGATACTGCCTCGCGATACATAAAGCCGGGCTACCGGATTGATTCATAAAGACAAAGATACCGGTTTTGTCCGGACATTCAAGTTATAGTTTCTTAATATATCCTGTTTGTCCATTCCGGCTTGTTCCCGGTTCATGTGGATTTGCATAAGTTATGTAAATGTCACAACCCGGTTCCCACTATCTCAGCCTTTCGTGGATGTTGATGACCGGCTTGCCGCATTCCAACGCCTTGCTTACCGTGTAGAATGTTCCCCCTTTCGGTACGAGGTCCCAATAGGCAACGATAACATCCGCCTTACGTACCATGTATTCATCCCTGCGCAGGTAACAGCCCTTGTGGTAATTCTCGGAAACCATGACCACCTGGTCCATCCTTTCCAACAGACGGGCATACAACAGCCGGTCTTCCGCTTCAAACCACAAGGGCTGTTTCCGAAAAGGTACTGCCGCTATGAGCTTGATACCTTCGTATCTCTCCCTGACCTGCAAGACCGCCTCCGCAGCAGTCATATCAAATCCGCTGGCCATCCCGGTGTAGTATTCCTTGTATCCCTGCCCGTACAGTTCTGTTACCATTCCAGCCACAGCTTCCCTGATTTGTGCAAGTATCCGGGGATCGTTTCCGAACCCTTGCAGAATACGTTCCTTACGGTGTCCCGTGAAAGCCACTGTCTGATTGTTTCTTGTTTCCATGTTATCTTCTGTTTTTTGTTTTACATATATCCATTCAAACCGAACGGTATTTTATTTCCTGAAGGCTTTTCCGCCCCGGTCCGGAATCCCGCAAGGCTTGCCGTGAAAAAATACCGCAAGCGCAGCGAGGATGATTATTTCACGGCAACCAGCCCGCAGGGCCGCCTTGCCGGGCTTCTCAGGACACGGGGCTACCTTTGCCGGAAGAAATGAAATGCCGCTTTCTCCTTATCCTGTTTTTACTGTTTCATATTGCCGGGAAAACCCTTTTTGAATGGTTGAAAATTCCCTGCCGATGTAACGTGATGTCATACGGTGTCACATATCGTACAGTTTGTAAATCAATAAATTAAGCACTATATATTCGCAGTCGAAATCATTTTTTGTCTCACTAATTAAAAGTTTCGACACATGAAAAAAAGATTCTTTTTGGCAGCCATGACGCTGCTGGTTTCAATGGGGGCATTTGCCCAGGGCAACGGTATCGGTGGAATTACGGAAGCTACCAATATGGTCACTTCGTATTTCGATCCCGGCACCAAGCTGATTTACGCCATCGGTGCCGTTATCGGCCTTATCGGAGGCGTGAAGGTCTATTCCAAGTTCTCGTCAGGCGACCCGGATACCTCAAAGACTGCCGCCAGCTGGTTCGGTGCGTGTATCTTCCTGATTGTCGCCGCCACCATCTTACGCTCATTCTTCCTGTAATATGGCGGAATTCAATGTCAACAAGGGGATTGGGCGCAGCCCGGAGTTCAAGGGACTCAAGAGCCAGTACCTGTTCATCTTTGCGGGAGGATTGCTCGCGTTGTTCGTAATCTTCGTCGTCATGTACATGGCAGGTATCGACCAGTGGGTCTGCATCGGTTTCGGGGTCGTTTCCGCATCGGTGCTGGTCTGGGTCACTTTCAGGATGAATTCGAAATACGGTGAATGGGGCCTTATGAAACTCCATGCGCTGCGCAGCCATCCCCGCTACATCATCAGCCGGAGAAAGTTCCTCCGGTTGTTTTCTCCAACCATTAAAAACAGAAAAGCATGAAAAACGTAATGAAAACAGCCACGCTGGAAAGCAAGTTCCCACTGTTGTCCGTGGAGAACGGCTGCATCATCAGCAAGGATGCGGACATCACCGTAGCATACCGGGTGGAACTGCCGGAACTGTTCACGCTGACACGTGCCGAGTACGAGTCCATGCACTCCACCTGGGCAAAAGCGGTAAAGGTCTTGCCGAACTACAGCATCGTACACAAGCAGGACTTCTTCATCGAAGAGGGATATAAACCGGATATTTGCAAGGAAGACCTGAGCTTTCTGAGCCGCAGTTTCGAACGCCATTTCAACGAGCGGCCGTATTTGCAGCATACCTGTTACCTGTTCCTTACGAAAACCACGAAGGAGCACAGCCGGACAACCAGCAGTTTCAATGCACTTACAAGGGGATTCATTATCCCCAAGGAAATGCAGGACAAGGAAACCGTCACCCGGTTCATGGAGTGTTGCGGACAATTCGAACGCATCGTGAACGACAGCGGCCTGCTACGTATCATCCGCCTGACGGATGAGGAAATCATCGGGAGCAAAAATTCCGCCGGCATCATCGAGAAGTATTTTTCCATGTCGCAGGAAGATGCTACCTGCTTGCAGGATCTGTCACTCGGTGCCGGGGAAATGAAGGTGGGCGACAACTACCTGTGCCTTCATACGCTTTCCGATCCGGAAGACCTGCCGTCGAACGTGTCAACCGACTGCCGGTATGAAAGGCTCTCGACAGACCGGAGCGACTGTCGGCTGTCCTTTGCCGCACCGATAGGCATTCTGCTTACCTGCAACCATGTGGTGAACCAGTACCTCTTCATTGATGATTCGGCGGAAATTCTCAGGAAATTCGAGCAGACTGCACGGAACATGCATTCGCTTTCCCGTTACAGCCGTTCCAACCAGATCAACCGCGAATGGATTGAAGAGTACCTGAACGAGGCGCACAGCAAGGGGCTGACCTCCATCCGCGCACACTGCAATGTCATGGCCTGGAGCGATGACCGGGAAAAGTTGAAGCGCATCAAGAACGATGTAGGTAGCCAGCTGGCGTTGATGGAAGCGAAACCGCGTCACAACACGGTGGATGTGCCGACTCTGTTCTGGGCGGCAATACCCGGCAATGCCGGAGATTTCCCGTCCGAGGAGAGTTTCCACACCTTTATTGAGCAGGCCCTATGCCTGTTCATCGGGGAAACCTCCTATAAGGATTCGCTCTCTCCGTTCGGCATCCGTATGGTGGACCGCCTGACCGGAAAGCCGGTCCATCTGGACATTTCCGACCTGCCGATGAAGAACGGCACCATCACGAACAGGAACAAATTTATCCTCGGCCCGTCCGGCTCGGGCAAGTCCTTCTTTACCAACCATATGGTGAGGCAATATTACGAGCAAGGGACACACGTGCTATTGGTGGATACGGGCAACTCCTACCAGGGGCTGTGCAACCTGATCCACGCGAGGACACACGGCGAGGACGGGATTTATTTCACCTACGAGGAGGATAATCCCATCGCCTTCAATCCTTTCTATGTGGAAGACGGAATTTTCGACATCGAGAAGAAAGAGTCCATCAAGACGCTTATCCTTACCCTGTGGAAGCGTGACGACGAGCCGCCGACACGTGCCGAGGAGGTGGCACTATCTAATGCGGTCAATCTTTTTCTGGAGAAAATCCGCAGGGACAGCAGCATAAAACCCTCCTTCGATACCTTCTATGAGTTTATCCGTGACGAGTATCAGGATATCCTGAAAGAGAAGCGAACCCGTGAGAAGGATTTTGACGTGTGGGGATTCCTGAATGTGCTGGAACCTTATTACAAGGGTGGCGAGTATGACTTCCTGTTGAATTCCGACAGACAGCTTGATTTGCTTGGCAAACGGTTTATTGTCTTCGAGCTGGACAATATCCGTGACAACAAGGTGCTACTTCCGATTGTCACCATCATCATCATGGAGACTTTTATCAGCAAGATGCGCAAGTTGAAAGGTATCCGGAAAATAATCCTTATCGAAGAGTGCTGGAAGGCATTGGCATCCGCCAATATGAGCAACTATATCCGCTACCTTTTCAAGACCGTCCGAAAGTTTTTCGGCGAGGCCGTGGTCGTGACCCAGGAAGTAGAGGACATCATTTCTTCTCCGATTGTCAAGGGCACCATCATTAATAATAGTGACTGTAAGATTCTCCTTGACCAGCGCAAGTATATGAACAAGTTCGATGAGATCCAGACCTTGCTCGGTCTGACCGACAAGGAGCGGGCGCAGATACTTTCCATCAACATGGCAAACAATCCTTCCCGAAAGTACAAGGAAGTGTGGATTGGTCTCGGAGGCTCACAGTCAGCAGTCTATGCTACGGAGGTTTCACTTGAGGAGTACGTCTGCTACACCACAGAAGAGACCGAAAAACTTGAGCTGATGCGGCTTACGGAGAAACTCGGAGGCAATATAGAGCTTGCCATCAGGCAGTTGGCCGATAGCAAGCGAAGCCAGGTGAAAGGGATTGGAATCACATGAAAACCGAAAAACAATCACGAATCATGGAAATGAAAGAATGGATAAAAGAACAGCAGCGCCGCTATCTGGACGAGCCGCGCCTCAAGGAGTTGACGGAAGTGATGAAACAGACAAGGGTACTTGTCCGGAAAAAGGAGTACCGGAAGCTGTCGGAACTGGTCAGGCGGTACAGGAAGTCGGAGGATGTGATTACCCAAGTCTCCTGCCTGTTGTCAGCCTCGTACCTGTTCCCGACACCGGAAAAAACGGCGGAAACGGACAGGTCGGAACTGATGGAGGCATTGAAAGATACTTATTTCATGGAGAAGAACGGTTCCCGGCTTATGGATATCAGACCTGAAGAAGCCGTCCCTGTCCACCGAATGCTTGCCATGTACACATTCATGCAGGATGTTTACTCGAAGGAAAATCCGGAAAGCAAGCAGGAACGTCCGTCACCGCAAGAAGTGCGGTCATCTGTCCGGATTCTGGACTTCCATCGGAAAGAGAGCGACATGTGGGAACTCTGCAACCTGGCCGTGCATCTTATGCCACCTTCACGGTATGTGGCACTCAGGTACGGGCTTGCGGATGATTATGACAGGCTTGACAGGCTGAACCGTTCCGGGCCGGAACCAGCATATGATGAGGGGGTGATATTGGAAAGCCGTCTGTGCAGGAATGCGGAAAAGGCTGCGGAAAGCATCAAGGATGTCCGTCTGCCGGATTTCTATTTGGAAAGACTGGATGGAGAACTGGAGATTTTGGGACGGATTGCGGCCTCACCGGATGTGGTTCACGACATCCTGCAAATCAGTCCTGATTTTCTCGCCAAGTACGGCATAGACAAGAACGTTTCCGCGACGGAACGCTCGTGTCAGGCAGAGAAAGCCTACCGGGAGCTGGATGCCCGTTTCGTCAGAATGACCGGACGCAGGCCGTATGCAGACGAACTCTTCGCCTCCATCAGACGCAAGAGGGAGAATTCCGGAATAGAGAACCGACCGAGACAGGCGCAACGGACCATCCTCCGGAACCCGCCGTCCAAAGGGCGGAAAATGGGAATCTGACTTTTAACAGAATTATTCACAATTAAAAATAGAAACATCATGAAAAAGAAAATTCTTATGCTGTGCATGGGCTGCTTCCTTGTCAGCCTCACAGCGAAAGCCCAATGGGTAGTGAGCGACCCGGGCAATCTGGCGCAGGGAATCATCAATGCTGCCAAGAACATCGTTCACACATCCTCCACTGCCACCAATATGGCGAATAGTTTTCAGGAAACCGTGAAAATCTACCAGCAGGGCAAGGAGTATTACGACGGGCTTCGCAAGGTCAAGAACCTTGTCCGTGATGCCCGCAAAGTCCAGCAGACCATCCTGATGGTGGGCGATATCACGGACATCTATGTCACCAGCTTCGAGCGTATGCTCAGCGACCCGTATTTTACGCCGGAAGAACTGAGCGCGATTGCTTTGGGATACACCAAACTGCTGGAAGAAAGTGCCCATTTGCTGAACGATTTGAAGACGGTGGTCAACGAGAACGGGCTTTCCATGAACGACAAGGAAAGGATGGATATCATCGACCGCTGCTACAACGACATGTTGCAAAACCGCAGTCTGGTACAGTATTACACCAACAAGAACATCGGGGTGTCCTACCTGCGCGCCAAGAAACAGAACGACCTAGACCGCGTGATGGCACTCTACGGCTCACCGAACGAACGTTATTGGTAATTCCTAATCCGCTTTCATTATGTTATTGTTGGCTATAGATTTTGACAACCTGCATCAGATTTTACAGAATCTGTATGTGGAAATGATGCCGCTCTGCTCAAAGATGACCGGTGTGGCAAGAGGCCTTGCCGGTCTGGGAGCGCTTTTCTATGTGGCGTATCGTGTATGGCAGGCTCTGGCACGTGCCGAGCCTGTGGATGTCTTTCCGCTTTTGCGTCCGTTCGCTTTGGGGCTTTGTATCATGTTCTTTCCGACACTCGTTCTGGGTACGCTGAACAGCATCCTCTCGCCCGTCGTGAAAGGGACCCATACCATATTGGAGTCGCAGACCTTTGACATGAACGAGTACCGGGCACAGAAGGACAAGCTGGAGATTGAGGCGATGAAACGGAATCCCGAGACAGCCTATCTGGTCGACAAGGAGACTTTTGACAACAGGCTGGACGAGCTGGGTGCGTTTGACGCTATAGAAGCCTGCGGGATGTATGTGGACCGCGCGATGTACAACATGAAAAGGGCCGTACAGAATTTCTTCCGGGAACTGCTGGAACTTCTGTTCAATGCGGCGGCGCTGGTCATCGACACGCTGAGGACATTCTTCCTGATAGTCCTTTCGATACTCGGTCCGGTTTCTTTCGCCATCTCCTGCTGGGACGGTTTCCAAGCTTCTCTCAGCCAGTGGTTCGTCCGCTATATCAGCATCTACCTTTGGCTTCCTGTCAGCGACCTGTTCAGCAGTGTGCTGGCGAGAATCCAGGTGCTGATGCTACAGAGGGATATCGAGCGGCTTTCCGATCCGGATTTCATCCCCGACAGTTCAAACGCGGTTTACATCACTTTCCTCATTATCGGCATCATCGGGTATTTCACCATACCGACCGTATCAAACTGGATTGTGCAGGCCGGAGGCGGTGCAGGCAACTACCTCAAGAATGTGAACCAAAGGGCATCCCAGGCCGGTTCCCTGGTGGCTGGTACGGCAGGAGCAGCGGTGGGAAACATTGCCGGAAGGCTTATCAAATAATAACAGTATAAAACATTTACAGAATGGAATTCAAATCATTGAAGAATATCGAGACCAGCTTCCGACAGCTGCGTCTGTTCGGGATTGTCTATCTGTGTGTATGCACGCTACTTGTGTTTTTTTCCGTATGGAAGGCTTACACTTTTGCGGAAGCGCAACGGGAGAAGATCTATGTTCTGGATGAAGGAAAGTCGTTGATGCTGGCCCTTTCACAGGACTTGGAGCAGAACCGTCCGGTGGAGGCAAGGGAGCATGTCAGGAGGTTCCATGAACTGTTCTTTACGTTATCCCCTGACAAGAGTGCGATTGAGGGTAATATCCAACGGGCCATGTTCCTCAGTGACCGTTCTGCCTATGCCCATTATGTGGATTTGGCAGAGCAGGGATATTACAACCGGATCATTTCGGGAAACATGAGCCAGCGGATTGGGATTGACAGTGTCAGGTGCGATTTCAATACCTATCCGTATGAGGTCGTGACCTATGCGAAACTCTCCATTATCAGGGAGAAGAGTGTGACCGAACGCAGCCTTGTCACACGTGGCAGGCTGCTGAACTCCACCCGCAGCGACAATAATCCGCACGGTTTCATCCTTGAAGCCTTCCGTGTGGTGGAGAACAGGGATATCAAAGTGTATGACCGTTAAAATTTTGAATGTATGAAACAAATGTTTGTAAGAATCAAGGAAACCGTTGCAGAAAAGCTTCGGGGTTTGTGTGCCGGGCTTTCTCCGGAAAAGAGAATGTTGACAGTCATCGTGCTGGCTGTCCTGTTTGCTCTCGGAAATTTCTATCTGATTTTCCGCGCCATCTATGACATCGGGCGGGAAGATGTACAGCGGGACATCATTGAGATAGCCCCGTTGGACATTCCGGATATCGTTCCTGCCGATACACTCCCGGATAAAAGGGTGCAGGAGATGGAAGAGTTTTTTAACCGATTCAATCAGAAAGAAAATGAGTAATGATATTAATAAATTAAAACAGAGGCTGGAAATCAGGAAATACCTGGTTTTTGCCGGGATGTTCCTTCTCTTCCTCGGTGCGATGTGGTTCATTTTCGCACCGTCCGAAGAGGACAAACAAAAGGAGGAGAAAAATGCGGGCTTCAACACCGAACTGCCTGACCCGAGAGGAGCCGACATAGAGGAAGACAAGATTGCCGCCTACGAGCAGGCTGACATAAAGCGCAAACAGGCGGAAAAAATGCGTACACTGGGAGACTTCTCAGGTGTTGCGGATGAAAACTCCGGAGCTGTCGTGGCATTGTCATCGGATGCGGATACCAAGGATGGCAGTCCACGTGCAAGTGACAGTAGGAATGAAGCCCGCTCTTCATCCGTCTCCGCCTACAATGACATCAACAGGACTCTCGGCAACTTTTACGAGTCACCGCAGGAAGACCCGGAAAAGGAGGCCTTGAAAGCCGAGGTGGAACAACTGAAGCAGACGGTTGCCGCACAGAATGCACAGCCGGGTTATGAGGAACAGGTGGCACTTTTGGAAAAGTCCTACGAGCTCGCAGCCAAATACATGCCGGGTAATGGCGGCAAAAGGATGGACAGCCGCCCGGAGGATGAAGAAGCCGGACGGGATGGAAACATGAAGGCCGTTCCCGTCGGGCTGGTCTCCACTCCCGTGGTTTCATCGTTGCCGCAACCGGTCCGGGATTCCGTGTCATTAACGGGAAGGACATTGGCGGAAAGATTCCATACCCCGATTGGTCACAGGAATGAAAAAGACGTGAGGAATACCATATGTGCCTGCATCCACGGGAACCAGACTGTAATCAGCGGTCAGGGTGTGAGGATGAGACTGCTGGAAGCGATGCGTGTAGGAAAGCATGTCCTTCCCAAAAACTCCTTGCTCATCGGAGAAGGGCGCATACAGGGAGAAAGGCTTCACGTCAACATCCTTCAGGTGGAATATGGCGGTACCATCATCCCCGTGAAACTTGCCGTGTATGACAATGACGGACAGGAAGGCATCTTCATTCCGGGATCCATGGAAGCAAACGCTGTCAAGGAGGTTGCCGCCAATCTGGGGCAGAATCTCGGCACGAGCATCTCCATCACCAACCAGTCGGCAGGCGACCAGCTACTTTCCGAACTCGGGAAGGGTGCCATACAGGGTGTTTCACAGTACATCTCCCGGAAGATGCGTGAAGAGAAGGTGCATCTCAAATCCGGTTACACCCTGATGCTTTATCAGAATGACAATCAATGACAACCCATTAAAATTCAATCAACATGAAAAAGTTATTTGTAATGCTTGCCCTTGCATGGGGCACCATGGGCGCCTTTGCCCAGACTGAAACCGACAGCGCAGCGGTAGTAAACAAAGGAATCACACCGGTCAAGGAAGTGTATCCCCAAAAAGAGGAAGACGGGGACCTCTATCACGGGCTGACCCGAAAACTCACTTTCGACCGGATGATACCGCCGTACGGTCTGGAAGTGACTTACGACAAGACCACGCATATCATCTTCCCGTCTTCGGTGCGTTATGTGGACCTCGGATCGCCGAACCTCATTGCAGGCAAGGCGGACGGTGCGGAAAATGTCATTCGTGTAAAGGCTACCGTAAAGAATTTCCGTGAGGAGACCAACATGTCCGTGATAACCGAAAGCGGAAGTTTCTATACATTCAATGTAAAGTATGCGGAAGAACCGTTGTTGCTGAACATCGAGATGAAGGATTTCATCCATGACGGAAGCGAAGTGAACCGTCCCAACAACGCCCTTGACATTTACCTGAAGGAACTCGGCAGCGAGTCTCCGAAACTGGTATATCTCATCTCGAAGTCCGTCCACAAGAACAACAAAGGGCACATCAAGCATATCGGGAGCAAGGCGTTCGGCATCCAGTACCTGCTGCGCGGTCTTTACACCCATAACGGGCTGCTGTACTTTCATACACAAATCAGGAACCGGTCCAACGTACCTTATGAAGTGGATTTCGTGACATTCAAGATTGTGGACAAGAAGGTGATGAAACGTACCGCCATCCAGGAACAGGTGATATTTCCTTTGCGTGCTTACGACTATGTAACAACTGTCGCAGGGAAAAAGGACGGGCGCACCGTCTTCGTCCTGGACAAATTCACCATTCCCTCGGACAAGGTGCTGGTGGTGGAAATGCATGAGAAAAGCGGTGGAAGGCACCAGACCTTCACCGTGGAAAGTGAAGATATCGTGAGAGCCAGAGTTATAAACGGACTTAAAGTAAAGTAGTCATGAAGAAGTATCTGTTCCTATTCGTTACAGCCGTGTCGCTTGCCCTGTTCCCGGGGCGGGCACATGCCCAGCGGTACCTGCCCGGGATGAAGGGCGTGGAACTGCGCGGAGGATTTGCGAACGGCTCGAAATCCCCCTTGAATCATTATGCCGGATTTGCCGTTTCAGGATATACCAAAAGAGCCGACCGTTGGGTCATAGGTACCGAGTATCTGATGAAGAATTACGGGTACCGGAACGTGAATGTGCCCTGCGCACAGTTCACGGCAGAAGGCGGCTATTACCTGAAATTCCTGTCGGACCCGACCAGGACGGTCTTTCTCTCCATCGGCGGTTCCGCACTGGCCGGCTATGAAACCGTGAATTGGGGAGACAGGATGCTGTATGACGGCTCAACGCTGCTCGCCAAGGATGCGTTTGTCTATGGCGGTGCGATAACCCTGGAACTTGAGACTTACCTGACAGACCGCATTGTCCTGCTTGCCAATATCCGGGAACGTGCCTTGTGGGGAAGTTCCCTGGATCTGTTTACAACCCAATTCGGATTGGGAATCAAATTCATTATCCATTAAAACTGTACATCTATGACTATAGAAGAGATAAAAGCTATCCCTATCGCCGCTTTTCTGGCAAGGATGGGATATGAACCGGCAAGAAGACGGGGTGACGAATACTGGTATCTGGCCCCGTACCGGGAGGAACGCACCGCCTCGTTCCAGGTGAATGTACGAAAGGAAATCTGGCATGACTTCGGCACCGGGCAGGGAGGTGACATATTCAATCTTGCCGGGGAGTTTATCGGCAGCGGGGATTTCAAGGCGCAGGCCAGGTTCATCACAGAGACATGGGGCGGCCTCGCCCCCGAGCACAAGACCGTTTCCCGCACTGATGGGAATAACAGGGAGGATCTCCTCAAGAAGGAGAGTTTCACGGATGTACGCTTCGGGCCTCTATACAACAGAGTCCTGCTCCGATATCTGGCGGAACGCGGCATTAGCAGCGATGTGGCTGTACCGAACTGTCGGGAAGTCAGATATACCTTGCACGGGAAACGGTATTTCGCCATCGGATTCAGGAATGTCAGCGATGGATACGAGTTGCGCAACCGGTTTTTCAAGGCCAGCCTGTCACCTAAGGACATTTCACTGATGGATAACGGTTCGGACACATGCAACCTCTTCGAGGGGTTTATCGACTGCCTTTCGTGGCTGGAACTCGGTCTGGGATATGGAGACGACTATCTTGTGTTGAACTCGGTGTCATCGCTGGAACGCTCGTTCCCTATTCTTGACAGGTACGAGAGGGTCAACTGTTATCTGGATCGGGATGAAGCCGGACGGCGCACGCTGGAGGCACTCCGCAAACGCTATGCGGATAAACTGGTGGATTGTTCCTCTTTGTATAAAGGCTACAAGGACCTGAATGAATACCTGCAACATAAGTTCCTGTAAGTGTCGAATAAAGTATAACGTATTAAAATCTGATAGAATATGAATGCAATGAATAAAAAAAGAGGATTGGCCGGAATGGTGGCAGTCCTGTTCCTGGGTCTGGCGGTTTTGCTGTTGTCCGCCTGTTCTGATGAAATGGAAGTACAGCAGTCTTATCCGTTCAAGGTGGAGAACATGCCTGTTCCCACACGTATAATAAAAGGCGAGACGGTGGAAATACGCTGTGAACTCAAACGTGAAGGACATTTTTCCGATGCCCGCTACACCATCCGCTATTTCCAGCCGGACGGCAAGGGTACGCTCCGCATGGATGACGGGATGGTGCTGCTGCCCAATGACCGCTATCCCCTTGACAGGGAGGTGTTCAGGTTATACTACACTTCTGAATGCGAAGATCAGCAGACAATTGACATCTATTTTGAGGACAACAGCGAACCGGCACAGCTTTACCAATTGACTTTTGACTTCAACAACGAGACGGAGGACGAGGATTCCGTCGTGACTGCGGATAGTAAGGAATTGCCGGTCACAATTGTCGGACACTAAGCCGGTCCTGCCTATGATGAAGTTAAAAGCAATATGGTTTGCGGTACTTTCCGCCACGGTCTTTTTTCCGGGTATGCCTTCAAGGGCGGAGAATCCGGTAAAGGCAAGTCCGGACAGGTTCAGTCTTGCGGTCGAGTGTGTCAAGCGATTCGAGGGCTGGCATGGAGAGAAAAAGCATTGGCCTTATGTCGGGTGGGGTCACAAGGTTCTTCCCGGGGAGAGGTTTACCAACAGCATCTCCAAAGCGCAGGGAGACTCCATTCTGAGGGAAGACCTCCGTAAGCTGTGCCGCATGTTCAGTTATCTGGGGCGTGATTCTTTATTGGCAGCAGTCCTTTCATATAATGTGGGACCCTACAGATTAAAAGGATATGGAAAAAGACCGAAAAGCCGTCTGTTAAAGAAGCTGGAGTCGGGAGACCGCAATATTTACAAGGAATATGTCTCTTTCAGGTGCTATAAAGGAAAAGTGGTTCCGAGCATCGAACGGAGAAGGAAGGTGGAATTCATGCTGCTTTTTGAAGAGTAAATGAAAAAGGGAGAATCTTTCAGTTGTTATCACTGTCAGGTTCTCCCTTATTTCTTTGGCTTGAGAAGCTTGCATGTCAGTTTATCGGAACGGCATCCTGTACTTCCACCTCTTCAGAGAGACGGGAAAGCAGGAGTTCCGCCATGGCTCCGTTCTGTGGAATAAGGGCCGGGAAGTCTGTCTTTCCAGGCTTATATATTTCAGTGGCCACGTTGTACAAATCCCATGCGGTAATCTGTCCCTTGCTCATGGCCAGTTTCAGCACCTCTTCCGTGAAGATGGAAATCTGGCTCTGGTTCAACGGGTAGGTTTCTACAGTGGATGACAGGTTTCTGTCCGAACTGTCATGGGAAACGCGCAAGGCTGTCAGCAAGCCGATGTACAGGTAGATTTCCTCCATCGGGATAATCCGGCGTTTCAACCGCTGAATCCTTGCAATGTCCTCGTTCATGTTCACCTCGAAATTGGCCAGCCAGCCGTCCACGGTTTCGAAGAGCTCATCGGTTGTCACCTTCTTTTTCCCGTAATTGCTGATGCTCCGCTGCGGTGAGAGGATGCACTGGTTATGGCATATCTTCACGCAGGGGCCTATGGCTGCCTGTATGCCGTCCTGGTGGTAGGCGACGACCAGTGTGGTTGTCAGCTCGTCCGTCTCCCAATCCCTGATCCGGATAGTAGCGAAAATACGGCGCAGGATATGGGCTTCCACGGCTTTTTCGCCATGTGTCTGTTCCACCTGCGGGAGGATGCTCACTCCCGGCTGTGTCTTGTTTCTGTTCTGGGCAGCGAAGATTTCTTCCACCTCATAATCGAGATTGTATTTCTCGCAGATGTCCATCATGCGCCGGATGACCTGGTAATGGTAGATGCCCTGCACCGGATTGTTGTAGATGTCATTTTCTTTATAGGTGCGTTGAAGTGTCTCGAAGTTCATCACTTCAATTCCGTTTTTCTGGAAGTCAAACTGCTGTTGTCTTTCCATTACTGTCAATGTCGTTTCCATATTGAATTGAATTTTATAAAGTTAATACTGTCGTTTGCCTCTCATCAGGTGTGTATCTGCCATCCATGGAACGGCTGTAGTGTCACGGCGAAAGAACGGTCCGGTATTCCGTGATAGAGCAGACCGCCCACGATGCCTGTCCTTCCGTCGGGATAGTGTTGGGTGAAGCCGAACGAGTATGGGGCATGGTCATAGTAGAGTGAAATTTCGCTGGGACAGTCAGGATTTTCCTCCCAGCTCTTCAACCGTTCCAGGCATTTCCGGAGTGAGGTGTCACCGATGGATTCGGCATAACGCTTAACATTCTCGAAATGTTCTTCATTCAGGATTTTCATGATTCATTGTATTTTATCTGTTAAACACGTCCGGCTCCGGGAGCCGGTATTTTTATTTCTCACCTGCCTGACTGTCCCGTGGCAGTACCCGCAAGGTTTGGCGAAAGAAAATACCGCAGCCGTCAGGCGAGGATGATTTTCTTTCAGCCAACCCCGCAAGGGGCCTGACCTTGACAGGGTACACCGGACACGGGACTACCTTTGCAGGGTGGGAAATAAAATACACGGTAGTGTGCTTTGCATGGTCTGTGGCGATTCTCTTCCTGATTTGTTCGCCATTGCCGGACAAAAGATGTATTTTTGCAATTC
Organism: Bacteroides sp. 4_1_36; assembly: GCF_003466325.1. Classification (NCBI taxonomy): domain Bacteria; kingdom Pseudomonadati; phylum Bacteroidota; class Bacteroidia; order Bacteroidales; family Bacteroidaceae; genus Bacteroides; species Bacteroides sp. 4_1_36. Next base: position 12,703 of record NZ_QSOX01000030.1, on the reverse strand, counting down.
TAATTTCAGTTTTATGGAAAACTATATAAAGAAAGCGGCGGATGCTTTCCTTGTGGAGCGTCCGTACGGTATGCGTGTGGATTACAGGAAGAAAGGATTCGTGCTGTTTAACCGTAACCTCAATGTGTTGGGAAATGCGGAACAGACCCGTCTGGAAGAACTGCCTCTGGAGCGGTTCAATGTGGAGGAGATTCCGTTGGAGGGTGAAGTCGTGGAGGAACACGCAGGATTTACCGATGTATTCTTCTATACCGATCTGACCAATCCCTATGCCGGATATGTGCTGAATTTGCAAAAGCTTAAAGCCTATAACCGGTTGATGTTTCCGCTGGCAATGGCGCTGAACCGTGAATTGTGAGGCCGGAAGCCGGTAGCGGTAACAGCTGCATGGAGCAGACCTTTACCGCCCCGGATTTAATTATTTGCCCTCTTTTTCTGTAATGAACGCCAGATAGGCGGACACGGCCTTATGGCATCCGGTAAAGTCCGGAGTCCGGCAGCCCTTGATTTTCCGGGAACTGACGGTGCCGTTCCTGTCAATGCCCCTCACATGCCTGTTGAATGTCCCTTTGGTTCTGATATGGATGTCAAAACCGTCCCTTCCGGTGATTTCAAGGAACATTTCTCCCGTAATCCGTTCCCCGTCCAGGAATTTCCGTTTCTGTTCATTGAGTAGCCACTGATGTTGCTCTTCCTGCACTCTGCGCTCTTCCGCCTCTTTCTCCTTCTGCTCCCTGCGTTTCTGCTCCTGTATTCTTTTATACTCCTCACGGGCTTGCACCAGGGAAGTGGTGTCAAGTCCGAGAGCCTCGAACACGCGGACGGAGATCAAATTGACGAAGGCTCCTCTTTCCGCACTTTGAAGCGTATCCGCAATCCAGTTCCTGCAATAGGTGGCGGCTTCCTCTCTGCAACCTTCTCCCTTGAGAAACCGGCGTGAATACTGCCCGCTGGAAAAATAAACGTTTTCAATCCGGCAGACCACATGGAAACAGTCATCGTCTTCATTCCCGTCTTCGTTCTTTCTTGACAGGGAGAGATATACATTCTTCGCATACGGCTCCAGTTCCATATAAGAAGCCACGACGGTATTCCCGTCAGACTTGTACTTGAACACTTTTGCTTTCATTGTTACATTTTTTTTGATTGTCCGTTCATATAATCCGTAATTCTCATTTCCAGTTCATCGTATATCCGGTTGAACAGTTCCTGGTACTCTTCCAGAAAAGCCCCGTCCGTATCGCACATGTCTTCGAGTGTCTTTCCATTTGCACGGCACAGCTCCGTATCGGCCAGCTCACAGACAATCTCGCTGAGCATCGAGCGGTCCTTGTCTTCGGGAAGCAGCCCTCCTTTTTTCAGGAGGCAGTAGTTACGGATATTGATTCGCAAATACAGGTCCGCCTCTTTCCACCGTCCATCGGGAAAAAGAGAGAATGCCTGTTTCAGTCCGTCGGGCTGTCCGCCCCACCATTCGTTCAAATTGTTCGGTTCCATATTGATAAGTTTAATTGATTACTGTCTGTTTGGTTTGCCATTGCCGATGGGCGGTGATGTATTCCTGGCGTTCCTTCTCCAGTAACGCTTCTGCTTCGGGAGTGTAGCCGATAAAACGAATGTAACCGCCGTTATATCCGGTAAGCTTGCACCGAATACCGGCTTTCTCCAATTTGTCGATCCGTTTCTGAGCCAGTTTCGCGCTTGAATAATCCTTCGGCCAGAAATAATGCTCTCCGTGTGAGCCGTAATGGTCTTCTCCGAGTATCATTTCGCCGGAATGCCTCCTGTGTTCGATGAAATCAAAGCGGGCTGTGCCCAACGCCTGCCTGATGGCCTTATGTGCCGGACCTTCGGGATGCTTGAACACTTCCGGCTTGTCCTTCCCCTTGCAGTCAAGTTTCGGCAGTTCCACCTTGTAAGGCTTCCGGTAACTCCCTATAGCCAATGTCAGGTAGAAATTGGTATGGAAATAATCCGTCATCGCATCGCTGTCATCGAAGTTGTATGACATGACAAAGTCACAGACATTCAGCATCACCTCCTTGGCACGGTCTGTAAGATCGGGGTTCCGCTCTATGTTGTAGTGGTTGATATGATCCTGTACTTTGCCGGATTCCCTGGTGAACGCCTCAAAGTCCGCACTCATCAGTTTGATGTAAATGGAATTGTAGTTCTCCCGTCTGACGGAGAACTTATATCTCGGATAGGTTTCCTTTAGCCAGATTCTCACAAGTTCTACGATTTCAGGGGCATGTTGCCCTTTGTAGTTGCGACCTTTCCAACGGTATTCATTATACACGTACTCGGTATATTCCTTTGCCGTGGCACCCGGATAGTCATGTTCATACCCGGTTGATGCGGCAGAGACATCCGGTTTGTCTTTCCAGACTTCAAAGAGCCTTTCAAACTCGGTGTTCACCTGTTGCATGATGGCAGTGTCACCACCCTTGTCCGGGTGGTGCTGCAATGCCAGACGGCGGTATTCCTTCTTCAGGTCCGCCAATGAATGTATGTTATGAAAATAAGCCATAGCTATAGGTATTTATGCCCCTGCGAGGCGGTTGATAAAATATTCCTGGTTGTCAAGGTCAAGTCCGAGGTTGCTGCACGCCATTTCGATGTCATCTTCCCTCAGGTCGTCCGCCTCCTGCAACTCGCGCAGGTACCGGATTTCAGAATCCAAGTATTCCTGCGCTTCCATATGGCTGCAACTGCATGAGTTGCTAATCTGTTCAATGATGTTAATCTGCATATTATTCGTTTTTAGAATTATACCTGTTGTAAATTTCCCGTTTATGTTCGTAGTCCCGGCTGTTCCACCATTGGTCTGCCGCATCAATGAATGTCTGCGTGTTTTCGGAAGGCGGAGAGTCACAGACTTTCAACCCTGTGATTTGTTCCTTTGTTTCAAAACCGCACGACTCCCACCAGCCCTGCATCTTTTGTGTGAACTCCGCCTTAGTACAGAAAAAGACCTGAACGCCACATTCTTCGCACCATTTCCCATCGCACCACAGCCCGTTATTGTCATCATGCACATAGCTGATACGTTCATCCGTATTGGCGTTTATCCATGCTTGGATTTCCAACTGCCGTGAACCGCATTCTTTACAGACAAGGATGTCGGAATCGTCCGGCTCTTTTCTGAAAGCCCTGCCGTCATAGAGTGTAACGGCACGTTCCACGAGTAGTTTCTGGTTGTTTTCCGATAACTCGGCAAAGAACCGTTCCGCCGCGCCGAATATGGACTTGTCCGCCAATGCGGACCATTTATCCCAGAAGTGCCGGTACATATCTCCAAATACGACCTTGCATTCTTCCTTGCTCCAGGCGTTCCACATATAGTAGAAGAAGCTGGAGACAGCATTTTCCGCTTGATATTTCATTGTTCTTCAGCTTGTGGTTCTACTTTTTTGCTCTCTTCCAGTTGCTGCCATACAGCCTCATACATTCCGGAAAGCCAGTCGATGTTGCTGGCTCCGAGTTCGAACGGGCTGTAACATTCCACTTCATCACCGCTTTCTTTCTCTTCGGCAAGGACGGTCAGGCTGCTGTCCGTTACCCGGAGTCCTGTCACCCTGCATTCGTAGGGGTCTCCGTTCTTGCCAAACCATATCACCCAGACCGGGTCATAATCCTCTTCCGGAAACCGTATCGCGTTCATGGCATGGTCATGGAGCAACTGCCGTATCGCTTCGATGATGTCTTTTCGCAGTTCTTCGATCCTGTCTCCGAACACCGACATGGGGGATTTCCCGCCTCGCTGCCTTACGGAGAGAACCTGCAAGTCCGGATGACAACCGAACTTCCAGTCCGTCACTTCATCGTCATCCCGCGTTGTGTGGATGTTGCCGCCCAATACCAGACCGCAGTCTTCCGCCACCATGCTTTCCGCTTCTTCACGGTCTTCCGCCACCACTGTGTAAGTACCCTCGAAGATGTACCTTACTTTTACATCATATTTTCCCATAATCTTCTATGATTTGATTGTTGATCAGTTGATTTTATCAGGATACAATGCGAACCGCATCCCCGAAAAAGGAGTCGTCCACCCCATATACATGCCGGACCGAACAGTCATATTTGGAACGTTCGTCATCCAGCCGGAAGCGGAAACCATGATAGTCCTTGACTTCCAATTTCAGCTTTACGTCCCGTTTCAGTTCCATTTCAAGCAGGCTTCCACCACCATACGTCGAACTGAAAAGTCCGCAACAGTTGCCTTTGGGGATAATGACCTCTTTCAATGAAAAGTCGGCTTCATACAGCTCTTTCAGGCTTACCCTGCCGATGTAAGTCAGCAGGTTCGCCCCGCAGCAGGAATTGATAAGTTCCTCGTAGAATTGTTCGTAGGAAACCTGCTCCTTGCCGTTCCGGTTCTTACGGTTCGGGAAACGCCCGTAAGCCCTGTAGCCGTGTTCTGTCAGAATTTTCTTTACCCTCGCCGGATTGAGGTTAAGGCTGTCCACCATGTCCCCGAAGTAGGATTCCTCGTACCTGTAACCGCCTTGCGATTCAAACCGGTTGGAATTGATGCAGTCATAGTTGGAAAGCATTTCCACACGGATGGGGATGTCATCCGTATGCCTTACCAATTCCTTCACCACGTCCGAATCGTTGCGGCTGTAAATCTCGTCACGGATTTCATCTTCGTATTCATCGAAGAAGTCATCGACCGCTTCCCCGTCAAAGTCATGGAATACGGCACATTCCTCTTTCAGTTTCGCAATAATCTCACGGACAGCTTCCCATTCGGCATCGCTGTACCACTCGTCTGCCTTTTCCCACAAATGTTCGCGGCTCTTGCTGTCAAGGCATTTTTGAATCAGTCCGCAATGATTGTCAAGGTTGTCATTGTAGTCCGTCCATATTAGTGTATAGGCCGGTTCCATCAGGGATTTGATGAAATCCAATGTCAATGTTTTCTGTTCATCCATTTCTGTTACCTGTGTACGGCAGGATTCCTTTTCCCGTACATACCGTTATAAATGACGGAAGCGGCCTTCAAGCCGCCTCCGTGTTGTTTCCTAACCATACAGTTCCTTCACGATCTTGTCATATATTTCCTTTGCCATTTCCGTATTCCGGTTGAAGTGGAAATAAGCCGTGTATCTGTATCCTGTTCTTGGCACTCCTCCGCACTGCTGTATTGCCCTGTCTATCTCCCAGTCGATATCACCTATGCCAAGAGATATGCTTGTGCCATGCAGCATACACCGTGCGAGTTTCAATGCGGAATCTGTCTTGTCTTCCTTGCGCAACCGGTCGAAAGCCATCAGCGCGATTTGTCTGTTTGAAATCTTTATCTCTTCCATATATTTTGCATCTGTTTGGGTCAGACAATCCCGGTAAGTTGCCTGAATCGCGCAACTATTTCATTGCATTTGCTTTGGGCAAGTTCCTCATATTTTTTGCAAATGGCACAGTATGCCTTCCAAGGTTGGCCTCTAAGCTCGTGCTCGTATGAGGACCTGACCAATTCCGGATATTCTTCAAAAAGTGTCTTGAATGCTTTACGCCATTTGCGCCCTTGCCACAATCCGTTTGCTATCAATGTTATGAATTCAAACATCTGTTCGTCTGTTTTCACATCCAATGCATAAAAATGGTCTGTTGTCGGCCACACGTTGTTGGAATGCTGCCAAGTTTCTATCTGCTTGGTTTTGGCATTGTATGCCATTCTTGTAATTACCTGGTGACTCATATTGATATGTTTTTAGTTCATTACCGTATTGTCTCTTTTCCTGTCACGGCTTGCCAGCATCCCGAAATGGATGCTGAATATGCGCCGGCTGAAGCAGAGCGGCGAGTTGTATTCCACCCGTTGCCACAGGGTAAAGTGGTTGTCGGAGAATGACCATCTGAAATATCCTGACAACGAGCCGAATAGCGGATTGGCATTCCTGTTTATCAGGAACCTGTTCACATCCACGATGTGCCCTGCCGTCAGGAGAATGTTCAGTATCTCCACAAACGCCATTTGCGAATAGGGGTCAACCGGCATTACCGGTCCTTTGAAGTTGATTTCCATCTTGTATATGTTTATATGCTTTAATCGTAATTGTCATCGAATACCTCGAAACGGGGAATACCCGTGTCGAAATAGTTGCTTGATATGCCCGGACAGTACAGCAGGCTGTCATCCCCGCTGTCCGGGCAAGGCTCATCGTCGATATAGGCCGCATTTCCATAAAGTTCGATATAGTGCGCCACCAGCAGGTGCGGGTCTTCCGTACTGATGTCATGCCCGTAACGGTCACACCAGTCGAAGAAGCAATCCTTGTCGGGTTCCTCCAGCTGTTCCATCGCCTCCCTTATCTCGAAGAAGTTGGGACACAGCCATTCCCGGTTGATGAGCAGGTCCGGGATTTCCTCCCATTTCGTGTACCTGTATTCCGGAGTTTCCTCTTCGGGGAACAGTTCGGAGCAGGTGCACAGGAATTCCCCCATGTCGCCGAAGTCGGACATTTGCAGCAGGTTGTCTTTTTCCTGCCCCATGTCTATGAGATGCTGCGTGGTCACTGCCACTTCTGCCTGATTCAAGTCCATGATATTCTTCATTATAGTTTATGATTCGGAACCGGGGATTTCATTCCACAGGCTCCAAAAGGTCCGCACCCCGGCAGTGCAGGGTTTTTCGGGAAAATACCGGAGCCTCCGGCGAGGATGATTTTCCCGAAAACCGCTTGCGGCATGACCTTGCCCTGCCGGTAAGGGGGCGGGCTACCTTTGCCTGTGGAATGGAATCTGCGGTTTCTCATTTGTTTTTCCATTTTTCAGTTCATGATGCGCTGGCTTCCCCAGCTGATATGTATTTTCCCTTCGCTGTCACGCTCCCTGACCAGCAGGCTCTCGATGACGGACATGGTGACGTCGAACTCCTCGAAGATTTCCGACTGTTCCTTTACTTCGCCCGTCTTGATGAACTCGTTCAGCCGCTCTTTGGTAAGCACCAGCGCCATCAGGTTCTGCTCCACGGAGTCCTTGTAGGTGACATAATGCACGTCCTTCAGCTCTTTGGAGTCGAGACGGATGAAACGGAAGTAGAACTGCTCCATCTTCGGGATGTTCCATTGCAGGGATTCAAGTATCACGTCGTTGCAGGTGGGTATGTTCACCGAACTGCTCAGGCTCTGCTGCGTGCATACCAGTATGCCGTTGATGGTGGAATCGAACTCCGTCACGATGCTTTGCCGTTTCTTGAACGCCACGTCGCCCTTGACCACAAATACGGGACGGTCAGGAAAACATTCGCGGAGACGGCTCTCGTAAAGGTCGAATGCGGCTATGGACGTGCAGCCGACAGCCACTTTGCCGGGTATCTTCCGTACCAGCCTTTCGATGTACCTTGTCTTGTTCGGAATCCCGTCTCCGGAATAGCCCTCTATCAGGTGTGGGACGGAGCAGGCCTTGATGAGCAGCTTGATCTGGCGCATAAGCCGGAGTCCGGCATCCTTCTTTGCATCCCCCGTGCTGTTGTAATACAGTTCGCAGATGCGGCAGAACTCCTCGATGATGACACGGTAAACCTCACGCTCGCTGTCGGACGGGCTGACGGTATGTGTCCGTATCTTGTATTTTTCTCCTGCAAAGTCCCTGAACTTGCGTGTAATGACGGTCTTCCCGATAAGGCCGGCCAGCTCCTCCTTGTTATAGACATCCTGGTTCTGCTTCTCAATGCCGAACACGGTGGATTTCCCCGGACAGTGGCAGGCACGGAAAAGCACATGCCCCCTGAAAGCGGGGAACGGCTCACCATAGTGCGGATTGTTATCTTCCTCTATCTCCTTGTCCCTGTTCTCGTGGTACACCCGACTGCTCCAACAGACCATGTTTATGGAATTGTTATACAACAGCTCAAACTGGCTGTACAGTTCGGCGATGTTGTTGCGTGTGGTCGTACCGGTGTCGAGTATCTTGTATTTGAGGCGGCGGAAGAGACCGAGGATATGCCTTGTACGTTGTGACGACGGGTTGGTTATCTCGTCCGACTCGTCGAAAACAAGGCACAGTTTTCTTGAACTGCGTTTGACGAACCTTGCCATGCCCCGTTTCAGCTTGCCGAGCATGGAGGTGGATAGGACGATGAACACGTCTTCCGGCACAGTTTCCAGGTCGGCATTGTTCCTTGCCACCCGGAACTGTTCCCTGTTTATCGAGAGGAAGGGTATCCATGTCATATTGGTGGCGATGGCAGGAGCCAGTATGATGACATTCCGTACTTTGCGGAATTTGAGCAGGTATTTGGCACGATGGTACACGGCGGCAGTCTTGCCAGAGCCTTGCTGCCAGTTCAGCAGCGCGTGGCGTTTCTGCAAGACAAGGTTCAGGTCGTGTTTCTGGAGCGTGGTAAACTCGCAGGTCTCGCCGTCCTTGTTGATGAATGCACACCGGTCCAGGTATTCTTTCAGCCTGTCATCTTCTTCCATTTCCGGGAACAGCCGGTTCTGCATTTCGTACTCTCTCCGCTTGCGTCGGATCAGTTTCTCCGCCGCACGGATTTGACGCATGTTCTTTTCTGTCGGCACTTCCGGTATGGGCAGTTCAGTACGTTCCAGCACGAGGTCGTTGATACTTGCCGCCTTGTGCGGAACTTTGTCAAGGAGTCGCGGAGCATATTGTTTCAGTTTGAAGCCGTATGAGGTCTTCACCAATGCCACTTCCTTGCGAGGTACGGTATTTTGCGAGGTGATGTACCTGCGGATGACGGCAAGCACTTTCTTCGGGGTCAGTTTGTTCTTCTCCCATTGCTCCACCTGCTCCCGCGTGGCGTTCTCAGGCGGTTTCTGGTTACGGAACTTCGTGACCAACGCTTCCGCCTTGTCTATATGTTTGTTCAACTTGGCGTGCGCCTTCAGCTCGTACATGTACTTGGCAAGTTTGTACTCGAACAGCTCAAGTTCTTCCTTGTCGATCCGGTTGGTTTCGCGCATCAGGTCGAAACGCAACCGGTGTTTCATCGCCCTGGCCTCGCCGATGCGCTTTTTCAGCTCGTCCGCCGTTATGAATTCTTCCGCGTTGTAAGCCTGCATCTTGATGTGGCCCGATTTACGGAGAAATACCATGATTTTCGTATTGAAGTCATGGACTCCGACTGCGGCAAAGGCTGACGGGCCCAACTTCGTCTGACCGACAAATGAGAATCTGCCGTTTATACCGGCTATCCGTGTCTTCTCCCAGAACCCGCTCTGCATGAAGGAACAGGGCACGATGACCATCAGGATTCCTGCCGGATTGAGCACATCGTAAGCCTTGTCCATATAGTATTCCTGCGACAGTTTGTAGTCGAACTTCAAGTTAAAAGGAGGATTGCCGATGATAACATCGAAACGTTGTTCCGGATAGTATTGCCGGATGTCGCATTTCTCGATATGGGCTTCCGGGTAGAGGTATCGTGCGACAGACACGGCCTTGCCGTCTATGTCGAAGCCGTAGGCATTATGCGGGTTGGGCAGATGGTTGAAGAAATTGCCCATACCGCAACACATGTCAAGAACCATTTCGGATGAGACAGGACACAGCATATCCACCATGTCCCGGCATATTTCATGCGGGGTGAAGAACTGTCCCATCTCGAACTCCTTCTTCGCTTCGGCATACTCGTGGTAGCTGGCAAAGTCGGACTGTTTGAGGTTGTGCAGCCCTCCGATACCGGTATAGCAGTTGTAGATGCTCTCCGCCGGAATGAGGTCCTTGCCGGAGTCTATGGCGAAAAGTATCTTCTCGTTGACTTCGGCACGCATACCTTGCGGTATCTGTTGGGGGATGATGGCATACATGACTTTATCTGTTTATCGTTAAAAATGAAAACACCCCGCAAGGATTGCCTTACGGGGTGCTGTGTAAATCTTATCATGGTCAGTTTTCTCTTAGGGTGATTTCATCCAGATGCAGACGCTTGAAACAACTTTCGGCTGCCGCACTGTCCTTGAACCGGACATCGATACGTCCGTTCTTGTAGAATCGGATTTGCTCGGCATTGGTGGTCGTAAGGTCGTACCAGTCTGTGACAGAAATGTCGTTGTCATCAAAACGGATAATCATCTTTGAATTTCCATTCAGTATGTCATCCGCACCGTAGGCAATGCCGGCACACAGGGTTTCCAGTTCTCCGCCGTAGTTGTAGGAGATTCTGTTCCTTTGGTTGTATTGCATGGAAAAATCGTCGAAACGGATGATTTCGGGAAAGATTATCTTGTCCTTCTTCAACTCCGTCTTGACTTTGCTCCAGTATGCCGGTCTGACAACTTTGCTCAGGCGTGCGAGCAGTTCTTCCACGGCCGTTTCCCGGAAACTCTTGCCGCCCAAGTGTTCGATGACTACATCTACATATGTGTCATAAACAGGACGGAAGCCCATCGGAAGTTTTTTTTCGTCTATTTTATACTCAGGAACCGACACTTTGTAAGTCCTGTTGAAATAAGAAATGATGCGGTTCGCAAAATTCGCGTTGGCGTTTCGGTTCTTATCCACCAGATCGTTAATCAGATCAAACGGTTTGAACTCGTTGTGTGAATAGTCTTCCCTGTCGTTATGGTAAGTGTAGAAATCACGCATGGAAACCTTGCCGTTTTCTTCGTAATGGAACTTACGTTCGGCTTGGTATTGTTCGGCTTCTTCCTTGAAGACGGCGTACCAGCGGTCAATCTGGTCGAGTGTCTTGTAAAGCAGGTTTTGCTGCGTCTGGCAATAGACACGGTCCTGTTCCGTAATCTTGTCCTCGTTTCTCACTTGTACGCTCAGAATGCCTTGAAGCAGGTCGGGAGCGTTGCCGGCCTTGGGTGCTGTTGTCGTTTGCATATCTGTTAGGGTTAAATGTTAAAAATTATCCGGTTTAATCCGGTAGAAATAAGTGATGTGCTTTTCCATGTCCTTGACTATCTTGACCTGCTCGGGATGGAAGTTGAGCCTCCTCGTTTCGATCGGGGCATTAAACGTTTCCCATTCGGCGGAAGGTAAGAACACATATTCCCGACGGAAACACCATAACACGATTTGATTATCCCAATTTCCCTTGAACACCGTTCCTTCGTAGTCCTTCAGGAACTGCCGGAACTCGGCTTCGTCCCGAAAAGCGATGTCAAAGCCTTGATAGAGATTGCCGTTTTCCGATTCCTCCCTTTTGTGTAGGTAGAACTTCCGGTAGGTCTCGGTCGTGAAATCTCCATACCTGGGATTGGGTTCGGCATAAAACCATAACGGTACCTTAGCCAGAAATGACACCGAACCGTTGGCGCAAGCACCGCAATGCCCCCAGTCCTTGAACACCCCTTCCGTCCATTTCAGGAATTTCAGTTCCTCCGGATTCACGGAATGGAATGCGCCTCCGCTGACACTCAGACGGATATTGCCGTCCTCTTCCCACACGAAAGGCACATACGGCTGTTCGCATACGGAAAGATATCCTTCTTTTGCACTCCTGCTGTCAATAAGGGCGTTTCCGTAATAATCCCCGTGTTCGGTTACATATACCAGCCTGTCGCCGATTTGAGGTGTAATTTCGGAGCGTGTCCGCTCAATGAGTTCAACATAATTGTTGGCCATATCCACATCTTTCTGTGTCAGCCAATGCTGGTGGTCGTATGAAACATTCCGCTCTCTGAGTGTTTCGATACTGTACTTTTCTTTTGTTACCTGCTGTGACATAACAATTTATTTTTAGTGATCCGGCTTTTCGGGGCCGGAGTTCCCGTAACTACAGGCCATAAAAGGTCGTGTCCCGTACATGCAAGGTTGGCGGGAAAAATACCGCAAGCCCTCCGGGCGAGGATGATTTTTCCACGACACCCGGAGGGCTTGACCTTGCTTGTACGAGCAGGACACGGGTTACCTTTGCCTGTGAGTTACGGGGATTCGGCTACGGTATGGCTGTCATGTCCGCTGTATATGTTTCTTGAAATGACCGTGATATTTTATGCCCGAAAATTACCGGCAATCACGAAAAAATGCTACCTTTGCATCAAGAAAAAAGAGTTATTTGAAAGCATGAGGAATATAGTGATTCTAAACAGCTTGGAATTTTCTTATCCGTTGCCCGTTCTCATGCGAGTTTTCTACAAAGCGTTGATAATCAAATAAGATACTTCAGATTACAACAAATATAGGCAAATGAAAGCAAATCACAACGCTATGACTGATGTACAGTATGTGGATATGCTGTTTCCAATGGTTCAAAGATAGCAAAATGAAAGCAAATCACAACCCTCGGTAATGTCGGTAGCAGATTCACATGGCTGTTTCCAATGGTTCAAAGATACTAAAATGAAAGCAAATCACAACAGCAGGGTTTCAGTTACTACAAGGCGGAGAGCTGTTTCCAATGGTTCAAAGATACTAAAATGAAAGCAAATCACAACATTCGTCCTCTGTATTAAGAATATTATCAAGCTGTTTCCAATGGTTCAAAGATACTAAAATGAAAGCAAATCACAACGTGTGTGTGCGTGTCTGTGTGTGTATTAGTTTTCCAAAGATAGTGAATCTTAATAAGAATCTCTCTGATTTCCCTACTATTTGGTATCTTTACACGCTTTTCTTTATACATGAGTACTGACTATAAATAAATCATATTGTGGAAATAACCCAACGCATTCGTCTCCTCCTTTCCGAAATGAACCGGGGAGTATACGAAAAAGAAACTGAAATAATGTCTTTTCCTGATTTAGCTAGACGCTTTTTCTTTTTATAACCGATATCAGTAGAC
>NZ_QSOX01000003.1:245656-318511 GCF_003466325.1 Bacteroides sp. 4_1_36 | reverse complement strand
GGAACTGGCGGCAGTTACAAACCCGGCTGGCAGAAAAGGGTATCGGGATTCATTTCAAGCACAGGGGACAGACTGGCGAAGTGCAGGGCATATCTTTTTCCATAGGTGAATACACGTTCAAGGGTTCGGAGATAGACCGCAGTTTCAGTTTCTCCAAACTGGATAAATGTTTCGGGGATGCGGGGCTGAACACTGCCGGAAACAACCGACAGACGGTTTCCGCACCTGTTCAGGAGCTATCGCAGACACTGGGCAAAGCCGACAGTCCGTTACTGACAGGCTTGGGCGGTCTGTTCTCCGCCCCGTCCTCTCCGGCTGATGAAACACCCGACAATCCCGGTGAAAGAAAAAAGAAGAAAAAGAAACGACACTTAAAATTATAGGAACATGGAAAATAACTTAATTTTGGAGGGACTTCTCTCTATGGTTACGGAACTGAAAGAACGGCAGGAGAAGCAGGTAACGCCAGCCAGCCGGGAGGAAACGATTAACCGACTGGACGTTATCGAACAGCGCATTTCGGAAATGCAGGGCAAATCCGGCATTCCTGAAAACATGGTGCAGGAGATTCTAAACCAAATCGGCAGTATCAGAAAAGGTCAGTCCGAGAACCAAAAACAAGACCTTGAAGATATAAAGGGGCTTATCGTGACCTCGCACCGATATTTCAAGGAGCGGTTAAAGGTGTTGTTCCCGGCTGATGATACACCAGCCGGAGAAATAACGCCCGTTTCATGGTACGGCAAACTGATATATCGGGTAACTCCCTACCTGAAACCCAAGTTTTTTCTTCTTTCAGCAGGTTTTATTATCTGTATCATTTCGCTAATCTTGAATATTCGTTTTACGGAACGGATGCAACGGTTACAGGACAACGATATAAAATACCGCTATATCCTGATGAAAGGAAAGGCAGACGGCAGCAGCCTTGATTTGCTGGAAACGAAGTTCAGCCGGGAACGGGACAACGCTTTCATCCGAAGCCTGACCGATTCGGTGAAAGGCTTTGAATACCGCAGCAGGAAACAGGCGGAAGCGTTGGAACGGGCAAGGCTGTTGAACGAGCAAGCCGAGCAGCTAAAGGAGGAAGCCGACAAATTAGGCAAGCCATAAAACAAAAGCAAAGCCGGAGCAGAACCGCCCCGGCTTTCTAATTCACTTCTTTTTCTTCGTGCAGTGTTCTTTCTCGAACTGGCGCAACGTGGTAACGCTGAACCGCTCCTTGATGAACTCCCGGACATCGGAAGCCTTATAGTACACTTTTCCGCTGATTGTGAAATACGGCAGCGCACCGATAGCCCGGTAGCGTTGCAGGGTCTTGATACTCACCTTGAAGAGCAGGCACAAGTCCTGATTATCCAGCAGGTTGTCATCTTCGGGCAGCACCCTGTCGGCATTGCGCAGTACCCGTACATCCTTGCAGAGTTCTTCCAATTTGGCGTACAGCTTCTGCATCCATACGCTGAAATCGTCATTGTCTATATACATGATTGCTTCATTTTTCTGATTATACATTATGGTCTGTCAATCGATTGATGAAGCAAAGTTCAGAAAACGGACGCAAAGAAATTACGGGGGAGCTAATGGAATCCCCTATAAATAAATCGTAAGCCGTTGGTTATCTGTACCCTTTCTTGTCATGTTCCTTGCGAATAAGCTCTGCCAGTCCATTAAGAAACTCTGTCAGCTTGCCCGGCTTTCGTTTTATCACGTCCTCATGCTTTTGGTAACAATCACCTATCTTGATATTGAAAAGCCATTCAAAGGCTTTCGTCAAGTCCACTAAATAAACAGGCTTGCCATTTTGATACACAATCTTTTGGGAAAGGAACAGCCCGCTAACTATTTCCATGATATTGATAAGAGTGGTTCTGTCAGCGAGATATAGAGGGGAAAGGGCTTGTTTGTTGGTGCGTTGCTGCAACTGTTCCGGGTACTTGATACGCCATTCGATTAGGCGTATTTCGGTATTCAGTAACCCTATCGCTTCATCAATTAGATGCAAATAGGATATTTTTTTCCTGCTCAAACCATACACGGTATGATTTAAGACGATACAAACCAAAAGAGAAATAGCGGAGTAAAATGCTATAATCTTGTTCTGTGATACTGAAATCGGCTACATGGGTCGCCAATTCTTCGATAGCTTCTGCAAATTCAGATGCAGACACTTTACGTTGTGAGCATTCCGACAATAAGCGGAAAAATCTTTGGTCGAATATTTTTTTCATTTAGTCGATTAAAAATACTATTTGACAGCAATCAAATAGAAATGTTATTGATAATATTTTTAACTTCATATTTTAAAGAATCTGGTCTTATTATAGTTGCACTATCTGCAAAAGACAGATACCAATGTGCAAACTTACTGATTGAAAATGTTAGAAAATGAAGCTCAAACATATCCCCTATCTCTTTCTCAGATGTTAATCCGTAATAATATTTATCATCATTCATTATGGAGGTTTTATTCTTTTCTATTCTTATAACGATTTCATGTAATTTTTCTTTATCATAAAACTCGCGTATGAATTTTTCCAAAGGAGGATGTTCCCGTGATTGTAATTCATTAAGAATGTGCATTTTTTGAATTCTATCTATCCGAAATGTAAGATAGATTTCTTTGGGAAGATAAAAGCCTATTAGATACCAGTTAGTTCTCGAAAAGAAAATTCCAACAGCTTCAATCTTTCGTTCTGAAACACTTAACGCATTACTTCCCAAATAAGATATTTCAATAATTCTTTTTTGGTATATACTTTGTAAAATAAGTAAAAGAATATCAGGTTTATAGGTAGATGATTTATAAGTATCCAATACAGACATGCACTTTTCCATTGTTTCTAACATATTTTTGTCTGCAAAACGCATGACAGACCTAATCTTTTCTATTCCAGACTTATAATGTTCGTTGCTATTTGAATCAGTTAGTTCATGTACTAATTTCTCTGCAATCAAAAAGGACAAAGCCTCTTTTTGAGTAAACATTAGAGGAGATAATTTGAATCCTTCTGCAAGTGAATAACCAATACCGGGATTTCCTATGATAGGAATGCCTGCCTCTTCCAATGTTCTTATATCTCGATATACAGTGCGAATGCTTATATTAAAACGTTCTGAAATTTGCTGTGCTTTCACTAACGAGTACGATTGTAACTGAATCAATATAGCAGAAATACGGTCTATTCTATTCATTTTGCATCTTTAATTTGAATATTTGAATCTTCAATAATAACAGCTTGTTTATTACTTATAGGAATAAGCTGCAACTTCTCATTATATAGTTGAACTATCTTTTCACCTTTTTTCTTGAATGGAAAATTTCCATAATGGGGAATCGTATAAAAATCGACCAAATCTAAAGAAGTACAGTCTTTCAATTCAGGAGCCTTTTCTATTGGATCAAAATTCACACTTCTCATATATTCTGCATCGGGAGAGGCTATTATTGCTCCGGCAGATTCCCCAATATACAGTTTACCCAATTTCACTTGTTTAGATATAATTTTATCAACACCTTTTCTTTTTAACTCTTGCAAAAGGAAAAATGTATTTCCACCTGTTATGTAGATATAATCGCATTTATGTAATATAGAAGATATTTCCTCTTTGGGCAGTTGGGTAATCTCGACTTCTTCAACAATCATTCCTGCTTCTTCTAAAGCCTTTTTCCCCTTTTTTACATAGAATCGTATTGGTTCTGTAAGGCTTGCAGTTGGTATAAAAGCTATAATTTTCCCTTGCAAATCTTCTTTGGCACAATCGACAAATAGATTAGCAACATCAGCAAATGATGAGCATAAAAATAATCTTTTCATATTCTATAATATTAAGTTGAATACTTTTTGATACAAAGATAGCGTCTTCTATGACAGCCCTATGTCAGTAAGTCTAATATTGAAGAGTTTTTTTCATCAAAACAATCCATTATTGAAATTTACCCTATTTGTAATGTGGCTGCACGTTTCGAAACCAGTGGGGTTTATGTAGTTATACATATTACTCGATAAAAATACTCCTTTACGATTCAATCTATTGGGAAAATTGATACCTGACATTTCGACTAAAGTTCTTTCTATATACTTCATGGATATTGAAAACCTTCCGTCACATAGCCTGCAATTCTTCTTAATGATACAGAGAAAAATCCTCAAAACAACTCCTAAAAGAATACTGAACAAAATTCAAACAGACTTTTAGCAGTAAATACAAAAAAAGTTCTTGGAAATATTGATAATTCCAAATAAATATCTACCTTTGCACGCAGAAATCGAACCTAAGACACAAACTTGTGTTGAACGGTGCAAAGTTGTGAAAACCTTATTCAAGGGACTAACATCGTAATAAAGATATAACTTATTGAGAAATAGTGCTATACAAGCCGACTTTCGGTTGCTGGTGGCACCACTCAAATAAATACTCCCATTGAAATGATAATATTTCAATGGGAGTATTTATTTACACCCACTCCCCCTATCCCCAGCAACATGCTTTAAGATAGACTTTACTATTATCCCATGAAAAGGTCTGATAATAAAGAAATATGCCCTTCCCAGCCAATTATTGTACTTCACAACAGTAGTAATCCGAAGTTCTTGTTTTCCTTCGTGATATTCCCCGCACCACATGGACACATGGAAATCAAGATGCTTATCCGGCATTCCGAGAATTTCTTCATGCAGATTTTTATCCAAGACCATATCTGTAAATCTAGTTGCTGTATCCAGTCCTAATGGCTTTACAATCGCATTCCTAAAATTCATGAGCCAACCAATCCACTTAGGAAATCGGCTGAAGGCAAGATTGCGAAAATCTTCCGGTGTCAAAGCCTGCCCAGTGACCATCACTTTAGAAAAAGAATCTATATAATCTACAGGAAAATAATTCTTTATTAAGCTGTCTGCCGGTATATCTTTCATCTTATCACATATTGAATTTATTACTCGTTTGCTTTTCATTCACGACGTCCCCAATGACACGGCCTACAAAGGTAGCCACTTAATCCAACCCTACAACATATTCTTAGAAATAATATTATCCCGTAAAAGATAAAGCTCAAAAGAAAATTATCAGTTATCTTTGTTCCATGACTACCAACAAGACAACTCCCAAAGAATTATGGGCAAGACAGCAGATTAGCGGTCCCGATGTGGACTATGATTTGTGGAACAAGAAAAGAATATCCGTGCAAGCGTTCTCACAAATGAGCCAGAGCTGTATTTTTACAGTTGACGTATTTAAAGAGAGATACGATTTTGCATCCGACAGTTTTGCCCATCTTTTCGGATACAATCCCACTTGGATAAAGACAATCAGGCAACAAGGCGATTTACTGGAAGAGAGAATACATCCTGATGACAGAATGCAACTCACGGAATGCCAAATCGAGCATGGACAGTTCATCTACTCACTCCCACCGGAAGAAAGAAATGATTACCGGCAAATATTTCAATTCCGTATGTTGAATGCACGGCAACAGTATATCAATGTAAGCAGCCGGCAACAAGTCATAGAAACAGACCGGAATGGTAAAGCCTGGATAATTATGGGAGTAATGGATATACTTCCCGACCAGACCCCTATCGAAAGAATCAAACGGACGGTGGTGAACAGAAAAACGGGAGAGATGCTTCCAACATGCACTGTTTCTCCCGACAAACAATTATCCAACCGGGAGAAAGAAATATTACGACTCATCCGACAAGGTTTTCTAAGCAAGGAAATCGCTTACCAGCTGGGAGTGAGCATCTATACTGTGAACAATCACCGGAAAAACATCCTAAGCAAGTTAAATGCCAACAATATAATGGAAGCCATCCATATAGTAGAAAATCTTGGTATCTACCTCTAAGATTACGGAAGCCAACCGAGACCATCCGCCAACTGATTTGTTTTGCGCCACTCTTCAAGCTCCTTATAAGTGCCGACACCTCCCGTAAAGACAGCATGATAAATCTCTATACCTGGAATCGTTACACCATCCGGCACATCGAATTTGATTTGCAATATCGTTTTCCTAATTTCAGGAGTAAGGCGCTCCGCAATAGCGGCAGTCACCTTTTCTACAACACCATCATACCTGGAACCTTTCCGGATGTGAATCATATCAAACTTCCAAGTATTCTGTTCTCTATCCTTATATAAAGCATGCCACTCCATGCACTCTTCCTCCGTATGGATAAGGTTCCTATATTGTATTTCCTGCAAAGGCAACCGTTCCGCAAGTTCCCGGATGACCGAAAAGCTCTCTCCTACATCCAACCTATCGGTATAAATATGGATATCTATATCCCTACTTTTCACCAACAGCCCAGTACGGAGTGAGCCCACCAAACGAACGGTTGCTCCAATGCGCTCCCATGCTTCAATAATACAGGTATCTTCCAATACTTTCCATGCAGATTGCTGATTCTGCCTTGCAAGCTCATGAATGTCCATTTACCTCCACTTTTTTGAATGTGCAAAGATATAAAACTTCCCAGTATATAGCTATAAATAGCCATTTCCCTTCCCGATACAATACACTAATTTTGCACACTGTCTTATCTTTTAGCAACAACTAATTATGGCATTCAATCAAACAGAGAAACAAGAGAAAGAATATTTAAAGCAAATAATCAGTTTTCTGAAAAAGGTTATCGGTAATACCGACGCATCCGTGAAAGACCACGTCGACACCTTGGCAGAATACAAAGACTATATCTGGTCCAACAAAGACATCGACCCACACGAGATACGCTCCATGCGCGAAAGCATCCTGAACCATTTTGCCTTGGGGGAAAGTGTAATCAACAAGCATAAGCGGCTCACCAAGATACTTGCCATTCCTTACTTCGGACGAATTGATTTTTTGGAAAAGAAAGAAAACAGCAAAGTGATGCCTATCTATATAGGTATCCATACCTTCTATGACCCGGAAAGTCGAGCTACCCTTATCCATGACTGGCGAGCACCCGTTTCGAGCATGTTCTATGACCATGAATTAGGAGAAGCAGGCTATCGGTCTCCATCGGGAGAGATTAAAGGAGTAATTTCCCTAAAACGCCAATACAGAATTCGGGGCGGCAAAATGGAATTTATGATTGAAAGTGCCCTGACCGTCCATGACGACATTCTGCAAAAAGAGTTAAGTTCCAATGCAGATGACAAGATGAAAAATATCGTTGCCACCATCCAACGGGAACAGAACCAGATTATCCGCAACGAAGATATCCGCACGCTTATTATTCAAGGAGTGGCCGGCTCTGGAAAAACATCCATAGCCCTGCACCGCATAGCCTACCTGCTCTATACCTTCAGAGACAGCATCTCATCAAAAGATATTCTGATTATCTCCCCCAACAAAGTGTTTTCCGATTATATCTCCAACGTCCTCCCCGAACTTGGGGAAGAAACCGTGCCCGAAACCAGTATGGAACAAATACTCTCCGGAGTGTTGGAACACAAATATAAGTACCAAACATACTTCGGGCTAGTGAATGAACTGTTAGAAAAGCCATCCTCAAGCCTCATCGACAGAATAGCCTATAAAGCCTCTTTCGGCTTCATTTCAGAGCTTGACAAGTTTATCCTCCACATAGAGAACACCTACTTCAAGGCAGCAGACGTGAAGCTGACCAAATACATCACCATACCTGCCCCGTTTATTGAAGAACAGTACCTACGTTTCAACCGTTATCCCATACGCCGACGATTTGATGCTATGGCTGATTATATGCTGGATATGTTGAAAATACAATACACCTTTACGGTAACCACCACCGGCAGAAACCTTTTGAAAAAAGAAATCAGACTAATGTTTGCAGGCAATAACGACATTCAAGTCTACAAAGATTTCTTTAAATGGACAAATAATCCCGGAATGTTCAAAATGCGAAAGGGACATACACTCGAATACTCAGACTTGGCACCGCTGGCATACCTACACTTGGCATTGGAGGGAAACGGGAACCAGCCATTCAGAGTCAAACATCTGTTGATAGATGAGATGCAGGACTATTCGCCCATACAGTACAAGGTAATACAGAAACTCTTTCCATGCCGGAAAACCGTGTTGGGCGATGCAGGACAGTCCGTGAATCCTTATGGTTCATCCACAGCAGAAACTATCCAAAAGTCACTTACTGCAAGTGAAATCATGAAATTGTGTAAGAGTTATCGTTCCACCTTCGAGATTACGGATTTTGCGCAAAAGATTCATCCTAACGCAGAGCTGGAACCGGTTGCCCGGCATGGAGAAAAGCCACAAATCCTGCAGTTCGGCAGTGCCGTAGAAGAACTGTCCGGCATTATGGGGCTAATCTCCACTTACCGGAAATCCGGATATAAGTCTCTTGGCATCATATGCAAGACGGAGCAGCAAGCCAGGAAGATGGCAGACATGCTGAAATCATATGCCAATGATATCAGCTTCCTATCAAGTCAAAGCTCCGCATTTGTGCAAGGCATCGTCATCACCTCTGCCCACATGGCAAAAGGGCTCGAGTTTGACGAAGTCATTATTCCACAGACGGATGAGAGAAATTACCGTTCGGAGATTGACAAGAGTATGCTTTATGTAGCTGTAACCAGAGCTATGCACCGCCTAACCTTGACATTTCACGAGGCAAGACCGGCAACTCACTGATGATGGATTATTAAGGAAATCTATCCCAACAGCCTTGTACAAGATGCGGCAAGTAACAGCGTATCTCATCAATCGACCAATCCCACCATTGCAGCCGCAATAATTTCTTCACCACATCCTCATCAAAACGTTTCCTGATTTCTTTGGCAGGAGTTCCCCCTACAATTGTATAAGGGGGAACATCTTTAGTCACAACAGCACGTGCACCAATAATCGCCCCATCTCCTATATGAACACCAGCCATTATCACCGCTTCATAACCAATCCAAACATCATTACCTATTATAATATCTCCTTTGTCATCCCATGCATCCGTTATGTCCGATTTCTTCAATCCCCACTCTTCGTAAAATAAAGGAAATGTATAAGTAGACAGAGATTTCAACGTATGATTGGCACAGTTGAACAGAAATTTCGTACCGCAAGCAATGGAACAGAATTTACCAATAACCAGCCTCTCCTGATGGATGGGGTAATGATACAGCACATTGTTTTTCTCGAACAACAAAGGGTCAGCTACAAAATCATTATAAATAGTATAGTCACCAACCTCTATTCGAGGATCCTTTACAACAGCATTAAGATATACGGTTTGCTTATCTCCCGTACGCGGATATATTTTAGTCATCATAATTCGATATGTTTCTAATATTGTTTACTTCTTAAATAGAAAACCGATTGCAGTGCCAGCAAAATCACAAAAAGGTATTCTGCCGTTAAGTAAATAGCCAAGGATGCATGAGTGCAAGCGCTTAACCAATAAAGATACCCCAGATACACGACAGTGGTAGTCACTTGGAAAAGAAAAGTAATCCGGGTTTTACCGGTCCCTCCAACTGCGTTGAGATATACATAGCCTGGCAAGGCAAAGGTATAATTCAGCAACGTCACAACAAAAGGGATGAAAGCCTGCTCTGTTAACAGTTCGTTATCTGTATAGATTCCTATTATCAAGCGATTATAACATACAGCTACCCCTATCAGTGGAAATCCAGCAGAATAGCCCAACCTCAGTATCTTACGGCAGATAATGAAAACAGCCCTCCTTTCTCCAGCCCCAATCGCATTACTGACCAGCGAACCCGTAGTGACCGCAAAAGAATTGACTATTACAAAAAAGACAGCAGATACACTTCGCGTAATATTGGAAATGGCTAATTCCGTTTTACCCAAATGTTCCACCGCCACAAAAAACAAGAACCACGGAGCCACGCTGATAAAGGCATGAAGCATGCTCCATACCGACAAGCTCAGCACATCCACCAACAGCTTTCCGTCATATACCGGTTTCAATCCATATTTCCCTTTATCTATTTTCAGCCATACATAGAAAAGAAGCATCACCAAAGAACCCATCTCTGCCAGAGAAGAAGCAATGGCAGCTCCCGATATTCCCAGTCCTCCAACAATTATCAGAATATAATTCAAAGGAATATTAATCACTACTGCAACGGCAGCAGCCCACGATAATGCCCGAGTGCATGTTATTCCCACAAGAAAAGAACGGATAACCAAAAACGGAAACGAAAACAGCAAACCGAAACTGCGCCAGTCCAGATATTGAATTACAGCCCGATAAATCTCCGGCGAGGAAATCAACCTTCCCAATATGAAAGGAGAACTTGCCTGCATCAGCAGACAAAGCAAAATGGCCAATCCCGATAAAAAGAAGAAACCTTGAAAGAATATCTTCCCAGCCTTACCATAGTCACATTCTCCATTCCTTCGGGCAATCATCACCTGCAATCCGATACTAAACCCAAACCCAAGCATGTAGACCGCCAAATAATAAATCCCCGCAATGGCAGATGCTCCCAATTCCACCTCGCCAACGTGACCTAAGAAAACAGCATCGGTTATATTTATCAGCTGCTCCATCAAAATGCTCATCATTACCGGAAAGTTGATAAGCCATATCTGTTTATATGTATAATGCATTGCTCAACAATAAAATAGCACAAAACAACACACTGTACAAGTACAGCATGCCATCCTGCAAATTCATGAATAAAAGGATACACAATCTCTGTGGCAAACGGGTCATCGTTTGCCAGATAGCTGAATAGCTTTATCAAGCAGGGCTATTCGTTGAGCGTAGCTATATACAGAGCTTCATAAGAGGTGAATATGTTTGTTCATTCAATATATAGTGTAAAAATATAGAAAAAAAGTGCCAAAGTTCAGTTTAGGGCATAAAAAAAGGAGTACCGCTGTACTCCAACCTTTGTTAACCTTAAATCTAATACTATGAAAAACACATTGCAAATGTACGGACTTTTGGGACATTGACAAACTTTCCAAGAAAAAAAGCATGTTTCATAACACATTTTAATAAGATTAATGCTCGTTTTCACGTCCTTTTTCACTTTTTCTGCTTCAAAGTAGAAAAGAAGGTATAGCATCACGTAAAAAAATGAGCAAGTTCTTTCCATTATACTCCCAGTTTGCATTATCTTTGCACTAACACGAAGATAAGCTGCACCTCAGCATAAAAAATGAACGAGTTCATTTTATTCTGCATTCGGTTTGCACTATCTTTGTAGTGAGATTAACAAGAACTTATATATGCCAGACTATGATTTAATCGCCATATTAGGGCCTACCGCTTCAGGAAAGACTCCATTTGCAGCCGCCTTGGCCGCCGAACTCCATACGGAAATCATCAGTGCCGATTCACGGCAAATCTACCGGGGGATGGACCTAGGCACCGGCAAAGACCTTGCTGACTATACCGTCGACGGGAAACAGATTCCCCATCACCTCATCGACATAGCCGCCCCGGGCTATAAGTACAATGTTTTCGAGTATCAGCGTGATTTCTTGAATGCTTACGAGACTATTAAACAAAAAGGTTGCCTGCCCGTTGTATGTGGAGGAACCGGAATGTATCTCGAATCAGTACTGAAAGGCTACCGTCTGCTGCCCGTACCCGAGAATCCCGAGTTGCGCACCCGTCTGGCAGACAAATCGCTGGAAGAACTGACCGACATACTGAAAGGTTACAAAAGCCTGCACAATACCACGGACGTGGACACAGCCAAACGTGCCATACGAGCCATCGAAATCGAAGAGTATTATGCCCATACCCCAGTAGACGAACGTTCCTTCCCCCAGATGAACAGTCTCATCATAGGTGTGGACATCGACCGGGAATTGCGTCGGGAGAAAATCACCCGCCGCCTGCACCAGCGCCTGGAAGAAGGAATGATAGACGAAGTGCGACGTCTGATAGAGCAAGGCATCCAACCGGATGACCTCATCTATTACGGACTGGAATACAAGTATCTGACACTTTATGTCATCGGCAAGTTGACCTATGAAGAGATGTTCACGCAACTGGAAACAGCCATCCACCAGTTTGCCAAACGCCAGATGACCTGGTTCCGCGGTATGGAACGGCGTGGATTTACCATCCATTGGATGAATGCCCGGTGGCCGATGGAAGAAAAGATAGCTTTTGTAAAGAAGAAGTTGGAAGGATGATGAAATGATAAAGTGACCGGGTGATTTAAATCGTAAATAGTAAATAGTCAAATTGTAAATAGAATCATGAGTGCAGAACCCGAAAAGTTGGGAGTGATATACAACCCCAAAGCCGGAACACGGAAAGTGCAGAAACGGTGGAAAGAAATCAAAGAATACATAGACAGCAAAGGTGTGCCTTACGACTATGTGCAGTCCGAAGGGTTCGGTTCGGTAGAGCGTCTGGCAGGCATCCTCGCCAACAACGGCTACCGCACCATTGTTGTAGTAGGCGGTGACGGCGCACTGAATGACGTCATTAACGGCATCATGCTTTCCAATGCACCAGACAAGGAGAATATAGCCATCGGCATCATCCCCAATGGTATAGGAAATGACTTTGCCGACTATTGGGAAATGAGTTCGGATTACAAGAAAGCGGTGGATTGCATCATCAACAACCGCCGCCGGAAAATAGACGTGGGTACCTGCTATTATTACGACGGTGAAAAGCATCTGACACGCTACTTTCTCAATGCCATCAACATAGGCCTGGGAGCCCGTATCGTGAAAATCACCGACCAGTGCAAGCGTTTCTGGGGAGTGAAGTTCCTCTCTTACTTCATGGCACTGCTATCCATTATCTTCGAACGGAAGCTGTACCGCATGCATCTCAAGATAAACGGCGAGCATATACGCGGACGCATCATGACTGTCTGCATAGGCAGTGCGTGGGGATACGGACAAGCGCCTAGTGCAGTGCCCTATAACGGCTGGCTGGATGTTTCCGTCATTTACCGTCCCGAATTGCTGCAACTATGGTCGGGATTGTGGATGCTTATCCAAGGGCGGATTCTGAACCATAAGGTAGTGATGCCCTACCGTACGCAAAAAGTAAAAGTGCTGCGTGCGCAAAATGCCTCTGTCGATTTGGACGGACGTATTCTCGACCGTCATTTTCCACTGGACATCAGCGTACTGCATGAAGCAATAACATTGATTATACCCAATTGAAAATACTTAATCAGTAACAACCTATGATTGAATTAAAGAATAATCCTGCCGGAAACTTCTTCCTACTGGCAGGTCCATGTGTCATCGAAGGAGAAGAAATGGCAATGCGCATTGCCGAACGTATCGTGACCATCACAGAAAAACTGCAAATCCCATACGTATTCAAAGGGTCGTACCGTAAAGCCAACCGTTCGCGTCTGGATTCCTTTATGGGTATCGGTGACGAAAAGGCGCTGAAGATACTGCAAAAGGTACACGACACTTTCGGAGTACCTACCGTGACCGACATTCATGCCGCCGAAGAAGCCACCATGGCTGCCGAATATGTGGATATTCTGCAAATTCCCGCCTTCCTCTGCCGGCAGACAGACCTGCTTGTAGCCGCCGCCAAAACCGGAAAAACCATCAACATCAAGAAAGGGCAGTTCCTCTCTCCGCTTGCCATGCGCTTTGCGGCTGATAAAGTAGTGGAAGCAGGCAATAGGAACGTCATGCTGACGGAACGCGGAACTACTTTCGGTTATCAGGATTTAGTCATCGACTATCGCGGCATCCCCGAAATGCAGACCTTCGGTTTCCCCGTCATCCTGGATGTAACCCACTCCCTGCAACAGCCCAACCAGACCAGTGGCGTCACGGGAGGTATGCCGCAACTTATCGAGACCGTAGCCAAAGCCGGTGTTGCCGTAGGTGTAGACGGACTGTTCATCGAAACCCACGAAAATCCCGCCGTAGCCAAGAGTGACGGCGCCAACATGCTGAAACTCGACCTGCTGGAAGACCTGCTGACCAAATTGGTCCGCATCCGGGAAGCAGTCAGATAAATTCCATTTATCCGGAATGGAATCCGAAAAAAACAACAGAAGTTGTGATTTATCCAAGGGCTGTCCGACAGATAGTTCAAGAACAATTTAAATTCATAATAATATGAAACATCTATTACGTGGTTTATGGATTGTAGCGTTAATTCTTTGCTGCAATTTTCAGCAGGTATTTGCACAGCAAATGCCGCCTATCCCGGTCGACAAAAATGTCCGTATCGGAAAGTTGGACAACGGATTGACCTATTATATCCGCAAGAACAGCCAGCCTGCAAACCGGGCCGACTTTTACATTGCCCAAAAGGTAGGCTCCATTCAGGAAGAAGCCGACCAGCGCGGCCTTGCCCACTTCCTGGAACACATGTGTTTCAATGGAACGACCCACTTCCCCGGTGATGCACTGAAGCAATACCTGGAGCGTATCGGGGTGAAATTCGGTGAGAACTTGAACGCCTATACTTCCGTAGACGAAACCGTATACAACATTTCCAATGTGCCGGTCACTACTCCGGGAGCCATCGACTCCTGCCTGCTGATTCTGCACGACTGGAGTAACGATTTGACCCTGGACCCGAAGGAAATAGACAAAGAACGCGGAGTCATCAACGAAGAATGGCGCACCCGTATGAGCGCCATACAACGCTTCCAGGAGAAGATGCTTCCAGTCATGTTCGAAGGAACGAAGTATGCCACTTGTTTCCCTATCGGAACGATGGAGGTCGTTATGAACTTCAAACCGCAAACTTTGAGAGACTACTATGAAAAGTGGTACCGTCCGGACCTTCAGGGTATTGTGGTAGTTGGCGATATAGATGTGGACGCCATCGAAGCCCAAATCAAGAAAATGTTTTCTGATATTCCCGCCCAGCCCAATGCTGCCAAACGCGAGTACTATCCGGTAAACGACAACAAGGAGCCTATTGTATTGGTTTATCAGGACAAGGAACAGTCCAATGTACAAGCCCTCATCTTCAACAAGCACGAAGCCACTCCTGACGAGCAGAAAGGCGACATGGGCTATCTGGTACAGAATTATGCAACCACGCTCATCAACAATATGCTGAATGCGCGTCTGAACGAATTGGTACAGACCGCCAATCCTCCTTATATATATGCCGCCACTTATGACGATGATTTCTTTGTTGCCAAAACCAAAGATGCCTTCACCGGTGTCGTTGTCTGCAAGGAAGATGCCATAGAAAATGGAATAGCCACTCTCCTGCGCGAAACAGAACGCGCCCGCCAATTCGGCTTTACGGAAACGGAATACAACCGTGCCCGTGCCGAATATCTGCGCCAACTGGAATCTGCTTATAACGAGCGTGACAAACGCAAGAATGAAGAGTACGTGGATGAATATGTCCGTCATTTCCTCGATAACGAACCGATTCCGGGCATCGAAAACGAATACGCCATCATCAATCAGATAGCTCCCGCCATTCCGGTTGCCGCACTGAACCAGATGATGCAAGCCCTCGTGACAGACAGTAACCAGGTAGTCGCAATTCTCGGTCCGGATAAGGAAGGATTGAAAATGCCGACAGAAGATGCAATCAAGAAGATTCTGAAAGATATTAAAGCTGAAAAACTGACTGCCTACGTAGACAAGGTGTCGGATGAACCTTTGATGGCCGAAGCCCCGAAAGGCGGAAAGATTGTATCCGAGCAGACAGATGATACATTCGGCACTACAACGCTGACACTCTCCAACGGAGTCAAGGTCATTATCAAGAAGACAGATTTCAAGGCAGACGAAATCCGCATGAAGGGAGTCAGCCTAGGCGGTAGTTCCTTGTTCCCCGACTCGGAAATCATCAACATCAACGGACTGGATGCAGTGAGTGTCGGTGGTCTGGGTAATTTCAGTGCCGTAGACCTGGAAAAAGTTCTGGCCGGCAAGAAAGCTTCCGTCAGCTATGGTATCGGTGACAAGACAGAAACCGTCAATGGCAGCTGTTCACCGAAAGACTTCGAAACAATGATGCAGCTCACTTACTTGACGTTCACCGCTCCACGCCGTGACGACGATGCCTTCGCATCCTACAAGAACCGCAACAAAGCTGCTTTGCAGAATATGGAAATGAATCCCCAGGTGGCGTTCAGTGACTCTGTCTCGGCCGGTATTTACATGCACCATCCCAGAAGAGCCAGAATAAAGGCGGACATGATTGACAAGATGGATTATGACAAGATTCTGTCCATGTATCAAGACCGCTACAAAGATGCCAGCGATTTTACCTTTATCTTTGTAGGAAATGTGAATGTGGAGGAAATGAAACCACTCATCGCCGAGTACCTGGGTTCACTGCCTGCCATCAACCGCAAGGAAACATTCAAGGACAATAAAGTGGACATGCGCCAGGGAGTTTATAAGAACGAATTCGTACGGAAGCAGGAAACTGCCAAAGCGTCGAACTTTGTCCTGCTGAACGGTGACTGCAAGTACGACCTGAAAAATGACATCCTGCTGAGTATGACCAGCCAGATTCTCGACTTGGTTTATACAGCCAAGGTACGTGAAGACGAAGGGGGCACTTACGGTGTATATGTAGGCGGCCAATTAAGCAAATATCCGAAAGAAAAGGCTCTCTTGCAGATTGTATTCGAAACCGCTCCGGCAAAAAGAGAAAAGCTGATGCAGATTATCTTTGCAGAACTCGACAACATCGCCAAAGCAGGTCCGTCGGAAGGAGACTTGAATAAAGTGAAGGAGTTCATGCTGAAGAAACATGCCGAAGACTTGAAGGAGAACAGCTACTGGCTGGGAAGCATTGACGAATACCTGTTCACCGGTATGAATCCGATAAAGGATTACGAACAGATTGTCAACAGCATCACCGTGAAGGACATCCAGAAGTTCACCGACGACTTGTTCAAGCAGAAGAACGAGATTGAGGTATCAATGATCAGTCCTGAAACTCCTGACAAAGAATAAGAGAGCCATACACACAGAAGGCTGCGTTGTTCGATGAAAGGCAGCGCAGCTTTTTTTATACAAACTCTATATATACAAATACTATGAGTCTTTTCTTAGATTTGCGCAAGCACGGAAAACTGGCAGAAAAACGAAATCCGATGTACGAAAAAAGTAAATTCGGAAAATTCTGGATGTACTTCATGTTCGTCTTCTGGGCCGGTTACCTGATATTCTTCGGTACGACCTTTGCATTCGCCTTTGACGGTGGTGCCACAGAAGCCTATCACGTAATGAATTCCGGATTGATATTTGTCCTTGTGCTGGATTTCCTGATACGCCTGCCTTTCCAAAAAACACCCACCCAGGAAGTGAAGCCCTACCTGCTGCTTCCCATCAAGCGGAACCGTCTTATCGACTTCCTGCTGATCCGTTCCGGACTGGATGGCTTCAATCTGTTCTGGCTGTTTCTGTTTGTTCCGTTTTCCATCATCACCGTCACCAAATTCTATGGAATCAGTGGTGTGCTGACCTATTGCATTGGCATCTGGCTGCTGATGGTATTCAATAACTACTGGTTCTTGTTGTGCCGCACACTGATGGGTGAGCGCATCTGGTGGCTGGCACTACCGGTAGTAGTATATGGTGGCATTGCCGCCGCACTATTCATTCCGGACAACAGTCCGCTTTTCGACTGTTTTGTCAATCTGGGAGAAGGGTTCATCACCGGCAATATACTGTCATTCATCGGTGTACTGGCTGCCATCGCCCTCATGTGGTTCATCAACCGCACCTTGATGCAGAAACTCATCTACAATGAACTGAACAAAGTGGAAGATACACGGATAAAACATGTATCCGAATACAAATTCCTCGACCGCTACGGCGAAATAGGCGAATACATGAGACTGGAACTCAAGTTATTGCTACGCAACAAGATTTGTAAGCGTTCGCTCTATTCCATCACCGGTGTAGTGATAATGTTCAGTAGTATCATTAGCTTTTCCGATGTGTATGACGGAGGTCTGAGAGATTTCTTCGTCCTTTATAATTACATTATCTTCGGCATCATGTTCCTCAGCACACTGATGGGTTACGAAGGCAATTACATTGACGGACTGATGAGCCGCAAGGAATCTATCTACTCGCTGCTGCGTGCCAAATACATACTGTACAGCATTGCATTGCTCATTCCTACGATTCTGATGATTCCCGGTATGGTTACCGGGAAGGTATCCGTACTCGGTTGCATCGCATGGCTGATATTCATTCCGGGAGCCGTATACTGCTGTCTGTTCCAACTGGCAGTCTACAACAACAAGACTACCGACCTGAATTCAAAGATGACCAGTCGGCAGAATATAGGCACCGGTCTGCAGAATCTGATTTCCGGAGGTGCTTTCGGCATACCTTTACTGCTGCTTTTTGCACTGAATGCCATCTTTGGCAAAGAGGTCACCCCCTGGATACTTATCGGCATCGGCGTGGCATTTATCGCCACTTCCAAATTCTGGCTGATGAATGTATATCACCGGCTCATGAAACGCCGCTACAAGAATATGGAAGGCTTCAGGGACAGTAGACAGAAATAGAAATCATTAAACATCAATCACTAACATGATACGCATCAACAATTTACAAAAGAATTTCGGCACAAAAAAAGCCGTAGATATAGAGAACTACACCATCGGGCAAGGCGATATGCTGGGACTGGTAGGCAACAACGGTGCAGGCAAGACCACCCTCTTCCGGCTTATTCTTGACTTACTGCAGGCAGACCGGGGCTATGTAACCATCAATGACATTGACGTCAGCAAAAGCGAGGACTGGAAGAACTTCACGGGAGCCTTTATAGACGACGGTTTCCTGATAGACTACCTCACCCCCGAAGAATACTTCTACTTCATCGGTAAGATGTACGGTCTGAAGAAAGAGGAGGTAGACGAACGCCTGCTTCCCTTCGAACGCTTCATGAACGGCGAAGTGATGGGGCAAAAAAAATTCATCCGCAACTATTCTGCCGGAAACAAGCAGAAAATCGGCATCATCTCCGCTATGCTACATCACCCGCAACTGTTGATTCTGGATGAACCGTTCAACTTCCTTGACCCCAGTTCACAGTCTGTAATCAAACACTTGCTGAAAAGATACAATGAAGAGCACGGAGCCACCGTCATCATTTCCAGCCATAACCTGAATCACACAGTGGACGTTTGTCCACGTATTGCATTGTTAGAAAACGGCGTTATTATCCGCGATATACGAAATGAGAACAACTCTGCCGAGCAGGAATTGGAAGCTTACTTCAACGTCGGTGTGGAGGAAGAAGCCGTGGTAGAAGAAACGGTAGTAGAAGCAGCCGTAGAAGAAATAACGGAAAAAGAAGATAAAACGGTAGAAGAAAAAAATTCGGAAGCATGAAAAAATATCTTTCTTATATAGTAGCTCTTACTATCATATTGATAGGCCTAAGTTCTTGCCATACTTCCGCGCCACGCCTGGACTACAAAGCCCTGGCGCAGGCATCCGTCCGTTTGGGAGTGGATATTGAACTGCAGGACAACCACAAGCTATACATCCATGCCTCCGAATGGATAGGCACCCCCTATCGCGCAGGTGGCGACAGCAAACGTGGAACGGACTGCTCCGGACTGGTATCGCAACTGTATAAGAAAGTTTACCACACCCGTCTGTCGAGAAGCACAGACGGGCAACTGAAAGAGAGCAGTAAAATCTCCCGCCGTAACTTGCGTGAGGGAGATTTGGTGTTCTTCACCAGCCGTGCTTCCCGCAAAAAAGTGGCACACGTAGGCATCTACCTCAAGGACGGCAAGTTTATACATGCCAGCACCAGCCAGGGAGTCATAGTCAGCAACCTCCGGGAAAAATATTACACCCAACACTGGCTCTGCGGAGGAAGAATAAAATAATACTAATTTTTCCCTTCTTGTGATTTTCTTTACTCTGTCCCGACTGATAGTCCAGAAACTATTAAAAGAAGAAAACAATGAAGAAACTTTTAGGCATCCTCTTATTCATCAGCATTGCGCTGAGCGCCAATGCACAACTTTTATGGAAAGTATCCGGTAAAGGATTAGAGAAACCATCCTATATTTTCGGTACTTATCACCTCTCTCCACTCAGTATAAAGGACAGCATTGCCGCCATGCCGCAGGCCATGAGCGAAACCGCCCAAGTCTACGGGGAAGTTGTGATGAGCGAAATGGCGACTCCCGCCTTCATGCAAAGCATGCAACAGCAGATGATGATGCCCAAAGACACCACGCTGCAAAGCCTCTTTACTCCCGAACAATACGAAGAAGTAGGCAAAGCCATCAAGGAAAACATGATGGTGGACATTGCCATGCTGGCACAACTGAAACCGGCTGCCATCAACCAGCAGCTTGTCGTCCTGCTCTACATGAAACACACTCCGGGCTTCAACCCGCAAGAACAGCTTGACACTTACTTCCAGCAGCAGGCCGCACAGCAAGGCAAGAAAATTGGCGGTCTGGAAACAGCCCAGTCACAAATAGACATTCTGTTCAACAGCCAGACGCTGCAACGCCAGGCAAGCCTCCTCTACTGCGCCATCAGCGACATTGAGAAAGGTATCGACCAAAGCAAACGCCTGATTGCCGCTTATGAAAAGCAAGACCTGGACGCCATGCTGCAACTGATGGAAGAGCGCGACGGCAATTCATGTGACCCACTACCCGGTGAGATGGAAGCCATGCTGGACAACCGCAACAAGGCATGGGTTGAAAAGATGCCTACCATCATGACGGAAGCCCCCACCCTTTTCGTAGTCGGCGCCGGGCACCTGCCCGGAGACAATGGAGTGTTGAACCTTCTGAAACAACAAGGATACACCATAGAAGCCATGAAATAAATCCTCTAACAATTCTCTCTAACAACTTTTAATGGCAAGCTATACAAAGCGTGACGGTCAAATACCATCACGCTTTGTTTGCATATACACTTTATTCTCCTCATCATATCGTACATCCCGAAAAATATACTACTTTTGCACCAAAGTCTTGGCAGTTATAGTGATAACGGCCATTTTTGACTTGATTCGATAAGAACGCAAGAAGCGAAAGTTATTATCCCTGCCTATTCGGAATCTGGAAAATTCAATAAACGTCATGGGATGATAGCAACAGTTTCTTCACGTCTATGTTATTATATACTTAGGCGTGGGGACTGTTGTCTATTTATGACGTGGGCATTTTCCAGAGCCTCGAATGCAGATAGGCAATAACAGTCCTCGCGCTTTTTATATAATAACCTTCGTCAACGGGGACAGACGAAATGAAAGATACCGCGTATGCATCTTACATTATTTGGAGAAATACAGTTATTTCTGTTGATTGCCGCTACATCTGCAAGCTTTCTATACTGGATAAATTATAAATACAAAAGTCTGAACAGGCAGATTATCCGGGCAATAGACATTCCGGTATATCTGCTGAACAGACAAGGTTTTGTCGTAAAACTGCTCAATACACCTACCGAAAAGGCGAACAGACTTCCGTTCCAAAACCTGGGAACTCTCAACATCAAAGATTTGGTGACAGACGCCGATGAATGCCGGAAATACATGACGTCGCTGTTACGCGTACTGAATACCCGCACTTCGGACAGCCTGACCCTAAAGATAAGAATAGAAAGTGGTGAGAAACTATATATCGCAGTGCGCATGGTCTACCTCAACAGAAATTATGTCATAGCCTTCATACGCGACATTACGGAAGATGAAGTCCAACGCCGGGAAAACGAAAAATACCGTTTCTTCCTTGAAAGTATTCTGGAGAACCTCCCCATCGCCACTACAGTAAAAGATAAAAACGATGAAGGACGTTACCTGATATGGAACAAAAAAGCGGCAGAGATGATGGAAGTCCCCGCTGAGGATATTGTGGGACACTATGAAGAGGAGTTCAAACCCCTAATGCAAGATAATTTCATTCAGGAGACAGACAAAGAAGTTGAAGAGTCGGAAATTCCCCAGTCCTACATCAAACACTTTGTCAATCCCAAAGGCAGAGAGTATATTCTGTCGTTTCACAAAACGCTGGTGTCCTACAACAAAGGGAAAGAGAGGTGGATTGTCAGTTCTGCACTGGACATCACCGAACTGCTGGCAGCCAAAGAGAAAGCAGAAGAAGCCAACCGCCTGAAATCGGCTTTTCTCGCCAACATGAGCCACGAGATACGTACTCCGCTAAACGCCATCGTCGGATTCTCCTCCATACTTTCCGATTATATACAAGACGAAGATACAAAGGAATACATACATATCATCGAAGAAAACACCCAACTGCTGCTGCAACTGATTAATGATATTCTCGACCTGTCACGCATCGAAGCTGGCATTCTCGAATTCACAGAAGGAGATATGGATGTAAACAAGACGCTTGATGAAATGCAGACGATGGCAAAACTGAAACTTCCGTCCGAAGTCAGTATACGTCTCCTGCCCGGTGCGGATTACTGTATTATTCACACAGTCCCCAAACGGGTAAGACAAGTGCTGAACAACTATCTGTCAAACGCCCTCAAGCATACGGAAGAAGGTTTCATCGACATTGGTTATCACCTGCCGCAAGAAGACAGGATTCGCTTCTTTGTCCGTGATACCGGTTGCGGCATTCCTCCTGAAAAGCAAAAGGATGTATTCGAACGCTTTGTCAAGCTAAACAGTTTTAAACAAGGCACGGGTCTCGGACTCTCCATCTGCACCATGATTGCCGAGAAAATGAACGGAAAAGTGGGCGTCAGCTCTATTCCGGGGAAAGGTTCCGAATTCTGGTTCGAAATACCCTATCAACCTACCGGAAGCCAACCTGCATAAAAAAGCCCGCCACTGACATGAACTCTGTCAACGACGGGCAACCTAAACCATCACCGATGCTATCCTGACTCACAATACCTATCGAAGACTAAATCGCAGTTTTCCACTCTGCACCAGTTCTTCATGAGTGATACGATATCGGGACAGTTTTTTTCCTCCTAGTTCCATTTCACGGATATAAAGCGACTCTGCCGACGGGCGTTCCGTCTCTATCACCAGTTGGTCGCGTCCCCAATACTTAGGGTCGAGCTTTATGGTCACCTTATCAAATACCGGAGTAGACAGCGTATAAGCCGGTTCTCCGGGACAATCCGGATAAAAGCCCATCATATTGAAGATAGCCCAAGCAGACATCGTTCCGGTATCATCATTGCCGGGAATTCCGTCGGGGGCATTCTTGAAATACTTCTGCAAAAGGCGGTGCAGCTCTTTCTGCGTGCGCCACTCCTCACCCTTGAAATAAGAAAAAAGATGGGCGTATGCAATGTCCGGTTCGTTGGCAGGGTCGTACAGTCCTTCGTCGAACACACGCTGAAGCTTGTCTACGAACGGCTTCTTTCCACCCATGAGCCGGGCAAGCCCTTTCACATCGTGGGGAACATAGAAAGTATAGTTCCAGGCACAACCTTCGTGAAATCCGGGGTTCGGCTCAAAGTTCTCTCCCTGCCTCGGGTCGAAAGGAGCATAGAATTCACCGTTAGGCAGGATAGGACGGAAAGTACCGTACTCCTTACAGTAATAATGCTTGTAGCCCAGCGAACGTTCGTGGAACAGACGGGCATCCTCCTTCTTGCCAAGCGCAGCGGCTATGCGCGACAAGGCATTGTCGGCAATATAGTATTCCAGGGCATGTGAAACGGAATTGTCATACTGCTCCCGCAGGGGCACATATCCCAATGACACGTAGTCGTCATTGTCCGGTCGGAGCAGATTCTCCGCTCCCGGCAGGGTGGCTCCCTTGCGCATGGCTTCGTAGGCCAGTTCTATATCAAAGTCGCGCAGACCTTTCAGCCAGGTGTCGACGATGACGGGAATGG
This sequence comes from Bacteroides sp. 4_1_36, assembly GCF_003466325.1. Lineage (NCBI taxonomy): Bacteria > Pseudomonadati > Bacteroidota > Bacteroidia > Bacteroidales > Bacteroidaceae > Bacteroides > Bacteroides sp. 4_1_36. The sequence goes on along the minus strand of NZ_QSOX01000003.1, from coordinate 294,780 downwards.
AAGGGTCACCTTCCATGGTCAGCGTCTCACGTCCGTAGAGTTCCCATTTGGGAAGCCAGCCGTGTTCGCGGTACATGTCGAGCATGGAGCGCACCATCTGCAATTGCCGTTCGGGATATACCAGCGTAAGAAGCTGGTGCACATTGCGGTAAGTGTCCCACAAAGAAAAGACGGTATAACGGTCGCCTTGGGTAGTCAAAATCTTATCACTCTCCATAGCGGGATATTCCCCGTTCACATCTTGCAGGATATTGGGATGTATCAGCGTATGATAGAGTGCCGTATAAAAAACGGTTTTCTGCTCTTCCGTACCTCCTTCCACAAGGATGCGCGAGAGGTCATCGTTCCAGCGGCGACGGGCTTCTTCCAGCACTTGACCGAAGTTCTTTCCCTGCTGCTCGGTATCCAGATTGAGGCGGGCATTCTCCATGCTCACAAAAGAGACTCCCATCTGTACTTCCACCTGCTCGCCTTCTTCGGTATCGAATGTAAGATAGGCGCCGATATCATCTCCCGCCAGTTCCTTCTGGTAGCGGGTGTAAAGTTTGTAGCGTCCGTTATCGGGGTCCCATTCGGCCTCTACACCGGTCATGGGGCGCTGCTTCTTCCAGTAGCCCGAAGCGGCGGGCTGCTTGTTGACACGCATCACAAAGTAGATGGGAAAAACGGCTTGTGGGTTGTAGCAGAAAGTACCCAGCAGCTTCATACCTTCAAACTCGCATTTACCCGTCTGGCGCAGAAAAGCTCCCGATTCATTGGTCAGGCCTTCGCCCAGGTTCAGCAGCACATGGCTCTGCCCGGCAGGAAAGGTGAAACGCGCCACACCCGTGCGAGGAGTTGCCGTCACTTCCGTCTTCACATTGTAGCGGGTCAGGAAGTTGCTGTAATATCCGGGGGATGCCTGCTCGTCCTTATAGCGGCTTCCATATTCCTTATAATCTACGGACAGCTCTCCCGTAGTGGGCATCAGCAGCAGAGAACCCAATTCCGGACAGCCCACACCGCTCAAATTGACATGCGAGTATCCGGTAAAGAAACAATTGTGATACTCATAGGGAGTAGACCACCAGCGGGCATCTTTATCGTATTTGTTGTCCTCCGAACCCATCACGTTGAAGGGCACTACGGACATCATTCCATTGGGACAGACGGCTCCCGGATTCGTGGTACCGAAGTTGGTGGTACCGACAAAAGGATTCACATAGTCCGCAGGATGCTTCTCCGCAGCCATAGATGCCGTGAGCATTCCAAAGGAGATGATACAGAAAGTAATCAGTCGTTTCATAATATAGTAAGGATTTGTTCTTTATTAGTTAGTGAGCACGCTACCCATGCCGGTGTCATTGCATGCACTCTGCAAAGTTATTGCAAACGGTCTGCAGTGACACTGCAAACTACTTTGCAGTAGCGCTGCAACAGTTTTGCAGTGACGCTGCATCAGCTTTGCAGTGGCGCTGCAACGGCTTTGCAGTAGCACTGCAAAAAGCATGCAGTATCTTTGCAGTGACATTACACTAAGTATAAGACAGTTACGGCAGACGCTTTTCAGCAATACCAAGCACCCGCCAACTGCTTGGTGCTTACAAAATACTTGTGCGCTTCGTGAACTCCAGAATCTCGCGGATATAGCCAAAAGCAAGCCCCACTACCGTATCGGCTGCACCGTAGTATACAGCTACACGTTCTCCATCCTGCAATGCTGCGCAAGGGAACACCACATTGGGTACATCGCCTGCCAGTTCGTATGGAGCAGCCGGCGCAAGCAGATACTCACGGGTGCGGTAGAGCAACTTGGCAGGATTGTCCTTATCCAGAATAGCTGCTCCCATGGAGTAACGGAAACCGTTACAAGTGGTTATCACGCCATGATAGAACATCAGCCAACCCTCGTCCGTGAGGAACGGTACCGAACCTGCCCCTATCTTGGTACACTGCCAGGCACTTTCGGGGAAAGGCGTAGGAGCCATCACATGGCGGTGTTCGCCCCAGAATTTCATGTCAGGGCTGAAGCTAATGTAGATGTCGCCAAAAGGAGTATGTCCGCTATCGCTGGGACGGCTCAAGAGCGCATATTTGCCATCGAACTTCTGAGGCAACAACACACCGTTGCGGTTGAAAGGCAAGAAAGCATTCTCGCACTGGAAGAACTCTTTGAAATCGAAAGTATAGCCGATGCCGATGGTGGGGCCGTAGTAGCCGTTGCACCACGTAATCCAGTAGCGGTCCTCAATCCATGTCACGCGCGGATCGTATTTATATTCGGACTCTATCATGTCCGTATTCCCGGCCTTGAACTTGATTGGCTCATGCTCTATTTCCCAGTGGATGCCGTCCTTGCTGAAACCGGCAAAGATATTCATCTGCACCGCCCGGTTGTCACAACGGAACACACCGGCATAACCATCCTTAAACGGAACCACCGCACTGTTGAAAATGCTGTTCGACGACGGAATATGGTAGCGGTCTATTACGGGATTCTCCGAATAACGCCACATTACATCCTTACAGCCTGCCGGCCGTTCTTCCCAAGGCATTGTGATTTTGTTGCTCATAATTGCTCTATATTATTAATTGGTTATTGTTGTTTCTTCTCATCGGCATACGTAAATGGTATGAAGTACGTAATGAGGAACGCCGGAATGGTGGCAAACAGCGTGAAGGTAAAGAACGCCTCGTACCCCAACCAGTCGCTGACAAAACCGCTGATTGTGCCCGGCAACATCACACCCAGATTCATGATGCCCGAAGCAAAGGCATAATGTGCCATCTGGTGCTTTCCCGGCGCCACCTGCTGCATCATGAACAAAGTCAGTCCCACAAAACCAAAACCATAACCGAAGTACTCGAGCACGATGGCACTACCTATCAGCAACCCGCTTTCCGGCTGGTACATGGCAAGCAGGGTATACGCCACAAAAGGCAGATTGAAGATGCAGCACAGAGAGAACAGCGTCCGCCGCAATCCCCGGTGCGAAATGTAATAGCCTGCCAACAGTGACCCCAGCACAAAGGCTGCCGCCCCATAAGTGCCGTAGTACAAACCTATCTGCTGCTCATTCAGTCCCAAGCCACCTGCCGAACGCTCCGCCTTCAAGAAAAGAGGGACAATCTTCATGACAAAACCCTCGGCAAGGCGATAAAGGATAATGAACGCTATATAGTACCAGATGTGCTTCTTCAAGAAGAAATCCTTGATTACCGCCACCAACTGCTCCCACGTCTCTCTTGCCGACTTGGCGCCGGATGCGGCAGCACCGCCCGATGGCAGCATGCGCATGTGGTAGAAGCCAAGCAGCAGCATCACCGCCGCCAATATCAGCATCACCGTCATCCATGCATGCCGGGTAGCCTCGTGGCGGACTGCCTCTGTGGCACCCTCCACCCCACCGAAACCTACCAGCAAGGCACCTGCCAGCCAGACCAACCCGCCGGACGCCACAATCTTCGCTATATTGTAGAAGGCTCCCTGCCAACCGATATACTTGGCCTGGTCCTGCTTGTTCAGTTCCGACATGTAGACACCATCCGTAGCCACATCGTGCGTGGCTCCGCTGAAAGCAATCACTGCCAGCAGCGCAATGCATATCGCAAAAAAGAACGGTAACTGCAACGCCAAAGCCACCAGAGCAAAACCTGCTCCGGTAACCATCTGCGTCAGTACCACGAAAAACTTCTTCGTCTTGAACATTTCAAGGAACGGACTCCAAAGGAACTTCAGCGTCCAGGGCATCATGATGAGCGACGTCCACAGAGCAATCTGCGCGTCACCGATACCCAGCCCCTTGAACATCAACACAGAAACCATGTTCAGCACCACAAACGGCAATCCCATGGCAAAATATACGGTGGGGACCCACGATATAGGATTATGATTTTTTCGGCTCATCCCTTCTGTATATTATCTGTGTCACTTCAACGGTTCACTGCCCATAGTCAGCTCCAGCGTACCGCCGTCCACTATATCCTGATGCGTGAAGAATGGAGTCTCCAACTTATTGCCGTTCAGCACAATGCTCCGCACATACTTGTTGTCGCGGCTGTTGTTGTGGGCTATCACCTTGAACGACTTGCCGTCTTTCAGATGAACGGTCGCCTCGTTGAACAGCGGGCGTCCGATGGAATATACCGGCTTGCCGGGGCATACCTGATAGAAGCCCATCGCATTCAGAATGTACCATGCAGACATCTGTCCACAGTCTTCATTGCCCGAAAGTCCGTCGGGGTTGTTGAAGTAAAGCGTATGCAGCACCTCATCCACAATCTCCTGCGTACGCCAGGGCTGGCCTACGTAGTTGTAGAGATGGGCAATGTGATGGCTTGGCTCATTGCCGTGGGCATACTGGCCTATCAGACCGGAAATATCCACCGAGGTCGATTCACCTTCCAGCTTGGAATCGGCCGTGAACAGAGAATCCAACTTGCCGATGAAGGCGTCGCGTCCTCCCATCAGTTCCACCAGTCCGTCCACATCGTGGGGAACGAACCAAGTCCACTGCCATGCCGTACCTTCGCAATAGTCATCATTACGGTGATTGGAAGCGCGGGGGTTGAAAGGCGTACGCCAGTTGCCCTCACTGTCCAGTCCGCGCATGAAGCGGGTACTCGGATCGAAATAAACTTTATATCCCTCGGCAAAGGCCGCATACTTATCGCGGTTGGCTTCGTCGTCCAAGGCACCTGCCAGTACGGAGATACACCAGTCATCGTAAGCATATTCCAAAGCTTTAGCCACAGATTCATTGTCTTTATCGCAAGGCACGTAGCCAATCTTGTTCTTCCAGTACTTGGCCTGCGGCATCAGATGCGGCACAACCAAAGGATGGGTGATAATACCCGTCGTATCGTATTCTGCCGTACGGAGGCAAGCCTTGTAAGCCTCCTGCACGTCGAAGTTACGGTATCCCTTTACATAAGAATCCGCTATGAGGGAGGCTGCATGATAACCAATCATGGTACCCGTATAGTTTCCGGCCAGTTCCCACATAGGCAGGACGCCGCCCTCGCGGGACTTCTGGATGAGCGAACGGATGAAAGCCTCGTTCAGTTCAGGATCAATAATCGTCATCAGCGGATGATAGGCACGGAAAGTGTCCCATAAAGAGAAAATGGTGTAGATAGGCTCGTCCACCCTGCCTTGATGGGGCTTCAAGTCCATACCAAAGTAACGTCCGTCAGCATCGGTAAACAAGTTGGGCTGCATACCCGTGTGGTAAAGTGCCGTGTAGAACATGGTACGCTGGTCGTTGTCCTTCGTATCGATGTCAATCTTGGAAAGATAAGTGTTCCACTGCTGGCGGGCAGCACGGCGCACACCGTCAAAATCCCATCCGGAGATTTCGGCTTCCACATTCTTGCGGGCACCGTCCATATCCACGGCAGACACACCTACCTTTACCAATACCTCCTCATTGGGCTCCGTCTGGAATTGCAGTAAAGCTTTAGCTGTAGGCAGAAGCGGACCGCCTTCGTCCAATGCCATGGAGTCCGTGACCAGCGTATAGGTGAATGGTTTGGAGAACTTGGCATAGAAGTTGATATACTGGTCGAAAGCCCAATATACAGTCTTCTTGCGTCCACGGATTTCAGTATCGCTGATTACTTCCAGCTCCATCTGTTCATTCTTCTGGCGCTGGATACTGTAATCCAGGTCGAGGATAAAACCTGCATCTTCCGCTTTCGGGAAGGTATAGCGATGAATCGCCGCACGTTTGGTAGAGGTCAGTTCGGCTTTCACCCCGTAGCGGTCCAAAAATACGGAATAATATCCCGGTTCGGCTGTTTCATTCTCGTGGGAAAAGGCAGAGGCGTACGCCATCTGCTGGCTCTTCGAGCCCATGGAGTGGTAATCCTGCCGACCTACAGTGGGCATCAGCAGCACATCCCCGTAATCGGCACAACCCGTACCGCTGACGTGGGTATGTGAAAATCCGTTGATAGTAGTATCTGCATAGTAATATCCGGAGCAGGCATCCCACTCGTAGATACGCGTGTCGGGGCTGGGCTGAATCATCCCGTTGGGAACTACCGCTCCGGGATAGGTATGCCCATGTCCACCCGTACCGATGAACGGATTGACGTAAGACGCATAGTCCGGTGCCGTCTGGGTACAGCTGCAAACCGCCCCCAGCAGAAAAAGTCCGCCCAACAGTATGGAACTAGATTTCATGTTTTTCTTCATATTGTTTATTGTATAAGTAGGTGTATAGCTTCATAATAGAATCTTGTTATATGAGAATGCTTGAGGAGGGCCGCCCTATTACTTTGAGCAAAGCCCTCCTTTGTTTCATGTATGAAAAGGTTCAAGCATCCGTTTTCCGAAACCTCAGTTTACGGAAAACACGGCATCAGCGTACCTTCTTCATCGTATAGTTCTCACTCACGAAGTAAGGAACATCGGGGAAGATGTCGGTCTCAATCTCACCGCCTACATACTTATAGGGATTGATAGCCCATCTGTTGCCTAAGCCATAGATATGCATATCACCGTTAGGAGCAATAGCACCATCCATATAGTAATCATCATAGTTAGGATATGCTTTCCACTGGAAATTCTTGCTGTAAGTACCGAAATGCATCTTGTAGGTAGCAGGGTCTTCAGCATCGCCCTCATGAATGGTTTGCGGATAGATGAGCAGTGCACCGTTATAGTAATCGCAATGCATCGGATACTTACCGGTGATTTCGGGGAAAGTACCCCAGTTGTAAACCACATATCCGGTACCTTCTTCATCCTTCTCTATAATTACATTCTTCTCAAACTCCTGACTGCCTTTCCAATCCCACCAGCGAGGATTGCCTTCTTCATCCACATAGGTAAAGAGAGAGTTACTGGAAGTTACTTTCCACTCGCCGACCAAATCTTCATAACCCAACATTTTGCCCTGATAAGCTTCACCGATACGGCTCCAGTACTTGCCGCTCCACTCCACTTCATCATCAAAAAGTACTTTACTTATTTCCGAAAGCAACGTATAATACTGATACACCAGCGGTTTGGGATTGTAGAACATCTGAATGCCATAACCTTCATCTTTCACTTTCTGGAATTTGCTCTTGTCAAATCCACTCCAACCTCCGTTCAACTCATCATTAATCTTCCAAGGCAGCGGAGCATACTTGGATTTGGGCAGGTTCTCAAAATGAGACTCTTCACGGCCAAAGGCTCCCTCGGGATTCTGATTCTGGTAGTAACCGTAGGTCATATAGTCCACAATGTCACCTACCTTCATACCCTCTACCTCACCGTCTGGAGAGTCGAGCGAACCATATTCATACACACCAATCAACTTGTTGCCAAATACCTGGCGGCACTCATAAACCAAACGCGCGAAGTTGGCACGTGAGCGTGTTTCGAAGCCGGGGCTGGGATTGGAGTTGTTGTAGCTGGTGTACTCATCATCAAAGTCAATACCATCCAAACCATAAATATCCAAGTAGGCTTTCAGTTCCTTGGCAAAGTCTTTGGCAGCAGCTTCCGAAAGGTTACCCATACCAGCCTCGTCATGGTTGCCAAGAATAGTCATAGCCACCTTAATGCCCTTAGCCTGCAAAGGACGGATGAACTTATCCGCATTTCTCAGCAAGAAGGAAACCTGGTCATTGCAGAAAACATGTACGCGACCGGTCTTGCTATCCACATTGATGTTGGCAGCAAAAATGCTGACTACATCAAAGAAAGGCTTTCCGTTGCTCTTCATGGTATATTCACCCATATTCAAGATGTTCTCGTCATTTACTTCCACAAAGCAATGTGTAAGTATATCACCCTTACTGATACTCTCAGGAATAGCAGCCAAAGGCTTTACCAAGTAAATATATTCCTGATTGTTTGTAGAAACTTCCACACCGTTATTGGCAGATGCAGAAACGGCAACAGCATAAGTCTGTCCGATTGTGCCTCCGGCATTGATATTCAGTTCCACAGAAGCCGACTTCTGTTCGCCCGCCTTGATAGTGGCAGTTCCACCGTTCGCCAGGCTCAGCTTATCGGCGGGATACATTTTATAGCTTGTTCCATTCTTCTTATTGTAAGCCTCCAAAACGTCTTCGTCCACTTTGAAGGTCACCGTAACATCCTGCTCTGCAGCTTTGCTCAGTTCAAAATAGAGATGTCCGGTAGCAACCTTGTCGCCAAAAACAGAAATCGGAGTAAGTTCACGTGCACCGGCGGCAGACTTTACATAGCCATACACGCCATCCACAGTATCCAGCTTGTCACTGTTGCCGGTGTTGATGACAACATCATCTTCACAACCGGTGAAGCATATTCCTGCACATGCAAAAGCCATTGCCAGCAAGCCTGATTTTACATGATTCATATATTTCATAATCAATATCTTTTTATTTGAATTAAGGTATAACTAAATTATTTAGCGGGCAGTTCCACAGCAGTCCAAGTCAATGATTCCACTGCAGTAGCATTGTTCTCATTTCCGCTATAATCGTGAATGGCAGTACCGGCGCCCTCATCGAACTTCCAGTAAGAAACCAGTCCGTCAGCATCCGGCTCTACCTGGTAGAAGTGGTCCTTTGCATTGATTTCTGCTGATGTCAACACCTTGTTCCAGATACGCACCTCTGAGATATTACCTTCCAACCAACGGTCACGATTGTATGAATGGCCAATCCAGAATCCGTTACCTTCATCGGTCATGGTCTGGCCCCAGTTCACGACTCCGCAGTCCAAAGTAGTCTCCAGCATATTCTTACCATTGATGTAGATTATAACTGTTCTTGCATCCGCATCGTAGGTCACAGCGATATGTGTCCATTCGTTTGTCGGAATAACCAGACTCTCATCGGTCACATTGCCGCTACTTGTAGCCACCTGCAACTGGTTTTGAGGAATTCCGGCATCACCGATGCGGAGCAGGAACTTACCTTCGATACCCATAATGGAAGTCAGCATCTTGTCAAACTTGCTTACACGAATCAACGCTTCTGCCGTCAGCTTATTCATATTATTGGCTACATCTGGATTGGTCCAAGTTACGTAAACCAGATTCTTGGTAATATCAGGAACCGTATTAATCAATGCGGCACCCTTCAGCACGTAGTACATGGTACCGGAGCTCTTCAAGACTCCGATGCTTGCCTGGTCTACCGTAACCGGCAATACATATACCTTCTCACGGTCCAGCTCCGTCAAGTTCTTGAAGCTGACAGTGATGTCGTCTGAAATGACAGCACCGGCCAAAATGGTAGCCTGCGGAGTTTCTACCGTATAATAGTTTTCCGGCAGAGCCTCGGCTGTGTCATAATAGGTAGCGTTATAAGTAGCTACCAGTGAAGGGTCCGCCTTCAAGGCAATAGTTATATCCTGCGATTCAGGACGGGCCATTGAAATCCGGAATGAACCTTCCGTATCGGAAACAGTGTTTTTCAACAACACAGTACTGGTCATCGCCGAGCCGTTGATATACACCTGATTATCGAAATTCTCAACGTCATTATCATTACAAGCAGCAAATACACCTGCCAATAATGCCATCGATACTAAATATATACTTTTCAGTTTCATGATATTCTTTTATTTTTTAGGAGCAGGATTCATAATATTGATAGCTTCTCTCACGTATTGATAGGTATTGGTAGCATTGTAATAATCATTCTGCATGTTCTCAATAGCCAGACCAGCTTTTGTAAACTCTGCAGACGGTTCTGTCACCCAATAAGCAGCTTCCGACAGAGCTCTCAAAGCATTGTAATATCCGGTAGTCTTATCTGTTGTATCCAGAGAGACGGTAGATGCCGATACAATGAAGCGGTCAGCCGGAACACCGTCTGCCATCAAGGCCTGAAGCGCTTCTATCCCCAGTTGGGCAACATCCGTGACATCATTTGTAATCAAGATGATATGGTCACAAGAAGAGAGCACAGACTGGCCTATCAGGTTGGCAGGATACCCCTGGAACACCAGTTGCTTACCTGAATTGGCACTCTTCCAGTTGGATATCACACCGAAGAAAGTATCCTGATTTGCCTTTGCTTCAGCCTTGTCGGCTTCGGACATGTAGATAGGATTGCTACCACGATACTCGGCTACAATACCGTCGAAAGGTGCTTCAAGAGCTATCAGTCTGTTCAGCTCAGCCGACAGATAAGCCGAGAATGCAGATGTTTCTGTTCCTTCTTTCACCTTGTCGGTATGTTCCTTCAAGATATTGTCATAGCTGATGGAATAGAATACTTTCGTTCCCTTCTCATGTACATTTGCAATATCTTCCAATTCGAATTCCGCCAAATCGGGAGTAGTTGCGATAATTACGTCCAGGCTGTCGGGAACATCCGACATGTGCTGCCCGCGGCTGAAAGGAACTTTCTCACTATTATCAAACCAGCCGTATACAATCTTATGGTCAGAATTCTTGTATTCCTGCAAGTTCTTCAGATACTTGGCATACAGTTCGGGAGACTGTTCGTCGATTCCGGGTTCTTTCAGTTTAATACTCTCTGAATCCGTCCAGTCGGAGCAGGCAGACAATGCCAATACGGAAAAAGCTGCCAGCGCGATTCCTTTGAATGATTTCTTATATAATTTCATAATTATTCAGCATTTATTGTTATTATTTGCGTGCCCACCATACGTCAGTAGCCATGTTGTCCGGTCCACCCAGATAGCTGTTTACTGCCTCTTGCACGTTTTCAGTATTACTTGTATATTCTTCAGAAGGATAAGGCATACGGCGTGCACCTTTCTCGCTATCAACAATTCCACCACTCAAGTTACCTTCACTGGTTGCAGGCAACAGTTTGGGATAGCCTGTACGGCGATAGTCAGCCCAAGCTTCGTTACCTAACGGCCAATTCGCAATCCACTTCTGGGTAATGATACGTTCCTGTTTTTCTTCCTTGGATGCCCCTTCATTCCACTTGACAGTAATGGCTGAAAGGTTCTTTTCATAAGTATTAAGACCGGCGGGATCTTTGTAAAGAGCAGGTACACTGCTTTCATCAGCCAGATAGCTGTCTACACCGGTAGCTCCCCACTGTTCGAAAGAGAGACGGACACCTTGTTCATAAAAATCAGCAGCGGTTCCTTTCATGTTGAAACCATAGATTGCAGTGGCTTCAGCACGCAAAAAAGCAACTTCTGCCGCATTCATCCAAAGCACGGGATCAGAAGAGGAAATCTTCACACGTGAATAATTGATGAAATACTCCTTCATCTTACTGAGGTTGATACCGCGACGTAATCCTACATAAGTCTCTCCAGGCCATTTTGATTCCTCAAAATAGCTGGCACGACGATTGTCGTTGTAACCGTTCATGTAGCAGATGATGTCGGCAGCAGGATGGGTATCACCACCTGAAGCTTCTTCATTGTAACGTACTGCCACAAACAACGGATTGCTAATTGTACCGAAATACTTCCATGTAGCATTGTCTGCATTTGTTTCAATCAGACCCAACTCGTGATTCACTGCACTTTCAGCCATTTCTTTAGCCTTAGCAGGGCTTACATTGGCAATACGGATAGCCAAACGCAGTTTCAATGAATTGGCAAACTTCACCCACTTCTGTACATTACCACTGTACACGAAATCTGCAGAAGCAACCAACGCCGCATTTCTGTTTTCAGTCAGCACCTCGATGGATTCGTCCAGTTCCTTGAAGAATGCGTTATATACTTCTTCCTGCGTATCATAAGGAATGGTAATCTTGCCATCCTGACCGATTTTAGAATAAGGAATAGGACCATACGCATCAGTCACGCGACTCATGGCAGCAACCTTTATGATTTGAGCAATGGCATAAGGAACCGGATTATTGGTATTCTCCGATACTTGTTTCACTGTGCTCAAGTTACCGTAAAGTGTTGAAATGATACGGTCACTTATCAAGAACACACGCGTCCAGTCATTTGTAGCATTAAAATTGGATATTGTATTGGACCAGCCGGCATTTGAATCGGCAAAATAACCTCCCAACGGTCCACCCAACAAACAATCAGTAAACTGTGCCGTATTGACATCTGATGAGATAACCGTACTTGCCAAGTTACTCATGGCAGAACCCAGTGCATAATCATCCGGAGTCAAATCACCCGGTTGATAAGGATTGGAGTTGATATCCATATAATTGCCGGTACAGGACATAAAGCCCATAACCAACGGAGCAACAATCAATTTATTTATAATATTTTTCTTTTTCATATCGTTTGGTATTAAAATTTAAAGCTCAAGCTAAAGCCGATGTTACGCAAAGCCGGCATCATGAAATAGTCTATTCCCTGATAAAAGTTATCGGTAGAAGCTACACTTTCGGGATCGAAAGGAGCCTTGCTGTAAATCATCCACAAGTTGCGGCCTACCAACGAAACCTTGATATCGCACACATCATTCAACAACTTTCTGGGGATGGTGTAACCCAAAGATACTTCCTGCAGACGAACATTGGTAGCAGAATAAGTGTAGTATTGGGGAACAGACGTGCCGCTACCTACTACACCGTACCATGTTTCGGGGTTTACCTTATCTCTACCATTCACCAACACGTAACCTAAATCACGTGCATCGGCAGAAGCCTCGGACACACCGTAATAGTCCAACATAGCTTGTGTACGTGAGTAAACCACACCACCCAAACGGGCTGAAATCAAGAAACCTGCTGTGAAATTCTTCCAAATGAAGTTATTACGCCAAGCCAAATTACCTTTAGGAAGTACGCTTCCCAACTTGATGTATTTATCCGGGTCCGTTATGGCTTCCGTAGCAACCGTTCCATTTTGGTCCACAAAAATCTGTCCATTGGCATCACGTTTCATATCTCGCAGTGAGTAAAGGTCACCCATGCTCCCACCTTCTTTCAGCAAGAAGCGGGCATCACCTAAGCCACCCATATTCAACGTGCTCAAAGAGAACAGCTCACCGGTAACGGGATTGATGGCATTGTCTGCCAAAGTCAGGATTTTATTCTTGTTACTGGAGAAGGTTATACCGGTATCCCATGTAAAATCTTTCCAGGTATTCTTGTAATTCAGCGACAACTCAATACCGGAGTTACGTACGGCACCAGTCTGGATATACATAGCCGACCAACCGCTGACAGGCAACTGCGGGTTGAATGTCTGGTTCATAGTCTTGGCATTGTAATATGTCACGTCCAATTCAAAGTTCTTGAGGAAACGCATGTTCAAACCGATTTCCCAAGAATTGGTACGTTCAGGTTTCAAATTGTACAACGGATATTGGGTCGTGATACTCCACTGGCCGGAACTTGAATTCCATTCATAGTGAGGATTAGCCAAATATCTGGAGAAAGCACTACCAACAGATGCCCATGAACCACGAACCTTTATAAAAGAAAGATAATCTTTGTTCAAGTTAGGCATTAGCTCAGACAGTACAACAGAACCACCGACTGAAGGATAGAAGAATGATTTGCTGTTGGAGTTGGGACCTGCCAGCTGTGAAGGCCAGTCGTTACGTCCGGTCAGCGTCAAGAAGTAAGTGTTCTTGTAACCAAGCTCAGCCGAAGCGAAGAGAGACTGGGTCTGTTCACGCCATCCTTCCTGCAAACGCTGTGTCTTGCTGGCACTCAGGTTCTGGATGGCAAAGTAGTTGGTCAAACCTACCGGTTCGCCGCTGAAGGCATCGCCACCATCAGCAATCGGACCACGTGTTTTCATTGCATCCGAACGTATATCGGAGAATGAACCACCGACGTTGGCCTGGAGTGACCAATCTTCACCGAAATATTTGTTGATACTCACCAGGAAGTCTGCATACAACTGTTTGTCCTGCGTCTTGGTAATACCATAAAGACCTCGTGAAGAGCTCTCGGTGAGCTGTGTATTGGTAGAAGCATAGAACTTTTCTGTATAATCATTGTTGGAGTTATCCAAACGTACACGTCCTGAAACAGTCAGCCAGTCCAGAATCTTATAGCTCAAACCGGCATTCAGCATATAGCGGTCCTTCTTGTTCTGGCGCAGATTGCGGTAGTTAATCCAATAAGGATTCTGCATTACCATACCTTCGTCACCTACCGGCCAGTATTGCGTATAAATTTTACGGGCAGCGTCATAGCGCTCATACATGCTGATATCAGACCAGTCGTTGCTGCGCGGGAACAAATAAGCACCCACCAACGGGTTGTTGTAAGTACCCTGGTTCGTCATGTTCTGGTCATTCTGCAGAATATAGCTTGCACCGAAATCCAGAGTCATCTTGTCGTCCAGGAAAGTAGTGGTGTTACGTACCGTAAAGTTGTAACGGTTGTATTTGTTGTTGGGAACAATACCCTTGGAGTTTACAGCAGCAGCCGATGCATACGTCTGGTTTTTCTCTGTACCGGTTGACAAAGAAATGCTCTCTGTTCCTACAATACCCGTCTGGAAATAATCATCTCTCGGGCTGTAATTGTAGTTATTGGCTGCAGACAAAGGCGCTCCCCAGCTCATGGCTCCTGAAGTGCTCATCACACCACCGGTTCCCGTACCGTAACGGTTTTGGAAGCTCGGCATCACAAACGGATTGGTGAATTCAGTATTACTGCTGACAGTAAGGCTCACCTTACCTTCTTTACCTTTCTTTGTAGTAATGACAATGGCACCGTTGGCAGCTTCCGAACCATACAAGGCAGCAGCGGCGGCACCAGTCAGGACTGACATTGACTCGATGTCTTCCGGGTTGATATCGGCAATCGGTTCTGAAGATCCCTGGGAGTCGAACTCCTTACCTCCGGCAGTACCACGGCCAGAGAAAATAGGCACACCGTCAATTACATAAAGTGCATTGGAAGACTGCATGATAGATTTCGTACCACGCATCACTACCTTTGATACACCACCTACACCGGATGAAGAAGCATTGATGTTCACACCCGCTACCTTACCACTCAATGAGTTCACAAAGTTGGCATCTTTATTGGAAGTAATGGCATCTGTATTCACCTGCTGTACATTGTAGGACAATGCCTTTTCCGAACGCTTGATACCGAGTGCAGTAACCACAACTTCTTCAAGCTGTTGGGTATCTCCGGCCATCATTACATTAATCGGCGCATTACCTTTCACGGGGATTTCCTGCGTAGTATAACCGATATAAGAGAATACAATCACCGGATTCGCCTCCGTAGTGGTCAGCGTAAAGTTACCGTCGAGGTCGGTAATACACCCGTTGCTGGTACCTTTTATCAATACATTCACACCAATCAGAGGTCCCATGTCATCTGACACGACTCCGGTAATCGTCCGTTCTTTCCCTTGTTGGTTGCCCTCTTGAGGAGCAGCAGACTTTTCAGAAAGATAAACGATGTTATCCTCCACTTTATAGGAAATGTCTTTCCCTTTGAGAATAACATTCAAAGCATCTTCTATAGACGCATTGTTCACTTTGACGTTTTCTACCGGCAACGCAGCCAGTTTGTCGTCATAAAAAAATTGATACTTGGATTGAGACTTGATTTGTTCAATGACTGTCCCCAATGTGCCGCGAGACACATTCAGGTTTAACTGGGCAAAGCCCCACTGGATAGAAACTGCCATGAACAACAAAACTAATAAAGCCCGCATGAACGTCGAACTCCGAAAAGCATAATTGTCTTTCATAAACACAATTTATAGGTTATACAATAAATTACTTCGAGAGATTCATTCTCTCGCATTCCTATATAAAACAACAGACAATGAAA
This sequence comes from Bacteroides sp. 4_1_36, assembly GCF_003466325.1. Taxonomy (NCBI): domain Bacteria; kingdom Pseudomonadati; phylum Bacteroidota; class Bacteroidia; order Bacteroidales; family Bacteroidaceae; genus Bacteroides; species Bacteroides sp. 4_1_36. Next base: position 279,144 of record NZ_QSOX01000003.1, on the reverse strand, counting down.
ATACACTTACTGAAAAAGTATCTTTTTTATCATTAATCCTAAAAAAAAGAGTTACCCCGAAAACAAGTTGATATATCATTTTGCTCAATATTACTAACGAAGCAAATAATTATTTCCACCTGATTCAAGAAAAACACCTATAATACAGATAGTAAATAACAAAATGATATATCAACTTATTTTCGAGGCAACCCTTTTCTTACTATATTATTACTATTCTTTACTTCTTCAGTTCATTCGAGAAAGAATAAGGATAATCTTCCGGCTGCGTACCTCTCTTCATATTAGGCTGGCTGCCCATATCAAACCTCAAGGTACCGCCATTCAGCAAATCGCCATGCGTCAGATAATTCCTGGAATAATCCACGCCGTTCACCTTGAGAGACTCGATATACATGTTCTCCGGTGAGTTATCCGGAGCGTCAATTGTCAGGGACTTACCGTTCTCGAAATGGAGGGTAGCCTTACGGAACAGAGGGGCGCCCAATACATACTCGTCCGTACCAGGGCAAACCGGATAGAAACCAAGTGCAGAGAAGACATACCACGCGGAAGTCTGACCGTTGTCCTCGTCACCGCAATAACCGTCGGGACCGGCAGTATACATGCGGTTCATTACCTGACGAAGCCAATATTGGGCCTTCCAAGGTTCCCCGGCGTAGTTATAAAGGTAAATCATGTGCTGGATGGGCTGGTTGCCATGGGCATAGTTACCCATATTCATCACTGTCATCTCACGGATTTCATGGATTACCTGGCCGTAGTAGCTGTCATCGAACAAGGGCGGGACAATAAATACAGAGTCAAGCATCTCTACGAAAGACTCTTTTCCACCCATCAGGTCTATCAGACCTTGAGGGTCGTGGAATACAGACCAGGAATAGTGCCAGCTGTTACCTTCAGTAAAGGCGTCACCCCACTTCAAAGGAGAGAAAGGAGACTGGAACTGGCCGTCTTGATTACGACCACGCATCAGCTTGCTTTCCTTATCAAATACATTCCTATAGTTCATGGCACGTTCCGCAAAGAGTTTCTGCTCCTTCTTCGGACGGTTCAGTTCTTTTGCCATGCGGTAGATGCACCAGTCATTATAAGCATACTCCAAAGTACGGGCAGTGTTCTCGTTGATTTTCACATCGTAGGGAACATAACCAAGCTTGTTGTAATACTCATAGCCGAGGCGACCCGTAGAAGAGACCTCGGGATGGACATTCTTTGTACCGTTGATGAGACCTTCGTACAACGTCTGCACATCCTCCACCTTCACACCTTTCAGATAGGCATCTGCCAGTACGGAAGCAGAGTTGTTGCCAATCATACAGCCACGGTGACCCGGACTTGCCCATTCGGGGAAGAAACCGCTTTCCTTATAGGTGTTGACAAGACCTTCCTGAATCTGCCTGTTCACCGACGGATACATCAGGTTGAGGAATGGGAAAAGACAGCGGAAAGTGTCCCAGAAACCGGTATCCGTATACATATAGCCGGGCAACACTTGCCCATTGTAGGGACTGTAATGAATCGGATTTCCCGCCTCATCCAGTTCATAGAATGCACGCGGGAACAACAAGGAACGATACAAACATGAGTAGAAAGTACGGTACTGGTCAAGGGTTCCGCCTTCCACATCAATACGGCCCAGCACCTTGTTCCAGGCATCCTGACCTTTCTGAACCAGTGTTTCCAAATTGTCATTGCCAAGCTCCTTCAAGTTACGGTCAGCCTGCTCAAAACCGATGAAAGAAGAGGCTACACGGGCATGTACCACTTCACCCTTACGGGTTTTGAAACCGATAACAGCACCGGCATGTCCGGCTTCCTGCTCAACCTTATTCTCGGTCAAGACGCCATCGGCTACAGACGCCTTATAAGTAAAAGGCTTGTCGAACTCTATCACGAAATAGTTCTTGAAGTTCTCGGGAACACCGCCGCTGTTACGGGTAGTATAACCGATAATACGATTCTGTTCCGGAAGTATCTTCACATAAGAGCCCTTGTCAAAGGCATCGACAACAATGTATGAATGATCATTTTCAGGGAAAGTGAAACGGAACAATACGGCACGGTCGGTAGGGGTGAACTCGGTAACCACATCGTGTTCGGCAAGATATACCTTATAATAATGAGGAAGTGCTACTTCGCCCTTGTGGGAGAACCAGCTTGCACGCTTCTCTTCATCAAACTCGGGTTTGCCAACCACCGGCATAATGGAGAACTGCCCGTAGTCGTTAATCCAGGGACTGGGCTGGTGTGTCTGCTTGAAACCACGGATCTTGTTCGCGGTATAGACGTATTGCCAGCCGTCACCCATCTTACCTGTCTGAGGAGTCCAGAAGTTCATACCCCAGGGACGTGCGATCGCAGGATAGGTATTACCGGTGGAAAGCTCGAAAGTAGACTGCGTGCCGACAAGAGGACTGACATACCGGGTAAAGTCTTTGGCATGCAGCCATAAAGCACTGCTCACAAAAAAAAACAATAGGATTAATTTTCGCATAATATTAGAAAGTTGTTAGTATTAAATAAATTCTTCTCGTCATATCTCGAATTTGTGCGGCCTTCCTACTTCATTGAGGAGAGGAAAACACTGTTCCCCACAATTTTATACTCCAATGGAATGGCATTCTTTATCAGATTCAGCACAGCCCCTACACTCTCTTTTTTCTTCAGTGTACCCGAGTAAGTCTTGCTTACATCTATGTTCGGTGCCAGAATTACCCTCACCCCATACGAATTCTCCAATGTACGCGCAATGGTGTATAGGTCAGCCTTCTCAAAGACAAACTCATTATTGTGCCAGTTTTCGATTCCCGTATCCACCTGCTTCACCACCAGACGCCTAGTCATTCCGTTCAGCTCGGCTTTCTGTCCGGGGGCAAGGATAATCATACCCTCGCCATGATTACCTTTCACCTCTACTTCGCCTTTCAAAAGGGTAGCTACTGCAGACATCTTAGCCTTGTCAGACTTGAGGTTGAAAACAGTTCCCAATACTCTGACCTGCATGACCTCACTCTGTACGACAAACGGTTTTTCCGGATTCCTCATCACCTCAAAATATCCTTCTCCTTCCAGATAAACCTTTCTTCCCTTCCCTGCAAACTCATGTGGATATTTCAGGGTAGTGTTTTTATTCAGCCAGACTTTGGTTCCATCCGGCAGTTTCAGTTCCTTAATCTTATCATGAGTGGTGACAGCCAGTAATGTTTCCGGCTGGCTATAAGTCTGATAAAAAAGATAGCCGAAAGTACCCAAAAGGAAGAAGCCCACAAATACGGCCGCATACCGTATCCACCCAACCATCCTCCGTACCTTGTATTGTTTCGTCTTCTCTTGTTCCAGCCTTTTAAACAATCGCTTTTCGGCCTTTTCTATGTCTTGTGTATTCGAAGTATCCCCCAGTCTCCCCAAGTGGTAAATCTCCTCCAGCCTGAACAATTCGCGTGCATTCTCACCCGACTCTTCCAGCCAGGCGTTCACCTCACGAAGTTCATCTTCCGTACATTCACCCATAAGGAACTTGGCCAATATCTCCTCATTCAACTTATTCATTCTTTCCTTCATTATGATAATAAAACAACGCTGCTCGCAAAAACACTTACTTTCCCGATGAAAAACAGAGCCAACATCAGGTTCAGATACCCCAGTTTATCACGCAGCAACTTCAAAGCTTTGTACATGTGGGCCTCCACCGTACGCAATGACACTCCCATTGTATCAGCTATCTCCTTATTCTTCATATCATGCAGATAGCTGAGTTTGAATACCATCCGGCACTTGTCCGGCAATTCATTGATGGCATCGGACAGCTTCCTCCTGAGTTCGGCATCCTCTATCCGTTTCACCACATCATTGCTGTCAGGTTGATAGAACTCAACCCTCTTTTTATGGATTTCGAGCATGACAGCCTCATAGCCACTCACAATGTCCCGATGCTTCAGAACGTTCAAGGCACGGGTATACACCGCCCTATACAGAAAAGCCTGAATCTGCTCTCCCACCTTCATGGTATCTTTCCGCTTCCACAGCTCCACGAAAACATCCTGTACCACATCTTCCGCATCTTCTTCCCCCACAATGCGTGTGGCATAGAACAGCAGGTTGGTATAATACCTGCGGAAAAGGGATTTATATGTCAAGTCGAAATGTTCATTCATATGTTAGCCGGTTATCGGGGACTGTACCATGCCTGACCTGGCTTATCCCCCATTTCAAATTCGAAAACACTTCCATCCATTATCTGTTCATGCGTAATATAACTTTTGTCATAGTTCTTACCGTTGAGTTTGACAGATTGAATGTAGCAATTTTCCTTGCTCACCGCCGGCGCCAGTACCGTAAAGGTCTTTCCACCGGGCAGGTGCATCTTCATTTCCGGATATAGGGGGGTACCGATTTCATATTTTCCACCAACCGGGTCTACCGGATAAAAGCCCATCGCACTGAACACATACCAGGCGGACATCTGTCCGCAATCCTCGTTGCCGCACAAACCGGCAGGAGTGTTCAGGTAGAGTTCACGCATCACCCGGGCTGCATATTTCTGGGTTTTCCAAGGTTGATCCACAGCATTGAACAGATAGATGACGTGATGGCTAGGCTCATTTCCATGCGCATACTGGCCAATCATCCCGGTGCTGAAAATAGGCAACTCATCATCTGCAGAAGGATTGTAAGTAAACATACTGTCCAGCTTCTGGGCAAACCGTTCCTTACCTCCGGTCAAAACTATCAAACCGTCAATATCCTGCTGCACAGACCAGAAGTATTGCCAGCCGTTGCTCTCGCAGATGTGCGGAGTATAGTCGTCCGGCGAGAAGTTCCGGATAAACTCTCCCTTGTCATCACGGGGCTGCATGAAAGAACTTACCGGATTGTAGACATTCCGGTAATTACGGGAACGCTTATAAAACTCGTCCGCAACCTCCTTATCGCCCAGCTTCTCTGCCATACGGGCTATACAATAGTCATCATATGCATATTCCAGTGTTTTAGAAAGTGACCAGTTTTCCGAATTATACTGATCTGTCACATTATAAGGAACATAGCCATATTTCTTATATAACCCAATGCCACGATAGGAATCGATATTGGCAGTAGCTACACAAGCCTCCAAGGCCTTTTTCGCATCGAAGTCCCCAATACCTTTCAGATAGGCATCTACAATAACCGGCACAGAGTGGTAACCTATCATCATATCTGTCTCGCCCCCCTGAAAATTCCATACGGGAAGGCGGCCGTTCTGTTCGAAGAAGGCGAGGAAGGACTTCACCATATCATTCACCCGTTCCGGCTCAATAAAAGTATAGAGAGGATGAGCCGCACGGTAAGTGTCCCACAAGGAGAAAGTACTGTAATTTGTCCAGCCCTCTACCCGGTGCACTTGCTTGTCGGGACCGTAATAGGCGCCGTCCACATCACTGTAAATGGTAGGAGCAATCATCGAATGATATAAAGCTGTATAGAACTTGACTTTCTCATCGCGGTCATCGCATTTTATTTCTATCCGGGACAATTGTTCGTTCCAATCATCCTGCACAGCAGCCAGGTATTTGTCGAAATCATCATCAGGTACTTCTGCTGCTAGATTACGTGCCGCCCCTTCCATACTTACACCGGAGATGGCAGTACTGACAAGAATCTGTTCTCCTTCCTTAGTCTGAAAGTCGAATCGTGCAATGACAGATGTCCCTATCCGCTTGCCTTCTTTCTCTATGGCAGCTGTATCGAGCTGCATCGCAGCAAACGGTTTGGAGAAACGTGTACGGAAGTAGAGGCGCTGGTCGCGTGCCCAACCGTCAGAGTAACGGTAACCTTGCACCGTTACCGAATCGACGGCTTCTATGTGAGAATCATTGGTAAAATCCCAATTCATGGCTTTCCGCAAATTCAGGAAAACGGCAGCATCGGCTTTTGGGAAAGTATACCGCTGAATGCCACAACGCTCGGTGGCCGTCAACTCTACATTTATATTATAATCTTTCAGACGCACCTGATAATATCCAGCGCTTGCCGACTCTTCCGAATGAGAGAACAAAGAGTGAATGCCGAGCGGAGCTTCCGCCTCCTTATAAGGCAATGTCACCGGCATAAAAGAGATGTCATACAAGTCACCAGCGCCGGTTCCGGAGAGATGGGTATGGCTAAAGCCTGCAATGGTACTGTCCGGATAAAAATATCCGGAAATACGGTCCCAGCCCGGCAGTCCGTTGTCAGGACTGAGCTGCACCATGCCAAACGGCGCCTGAGCACCCGGATAGGTGTTTCCAGTAAAATCTGTACCGATAAAGGGATTCACAAACTCTGTATAAGACACACTCTTCACATCCGACACCTGCGAGGTGCATGCCAGAAAGGATGAAAAGACCACAAACAAACAACAAGATTTTATCAAATTCATAACATTATAGGGTTAACGTGTATAGTATAACAACCTAACCGGATAAAACACTTACACATCTTGTCACTTTTCTACAGAATTCATGCAAACAAAAGTAATACAAAATTCCGATTAATCCTCTTTTTTATTTTGTAAAAATATACTTTACACTATCTTTGTCACAAAAAGTCACAATGAATTACACGACCTATCTTTTCGACTTTGATTATACGCTTGCTGATTCTTCCCGCGGAATCGTCACTTGTTTCCGCAACGTACTGACCCGTCACGGATATACAGAGGTGACGGATGACGACATCAAACGTACTATCGGCAAGACTCTGGAAGACTCTTTTTCCATCCTCACCGGCGTGACAGATGCCGGACAACTGGCAGGATTCAAGGCAGAATACCGAAAAGAGGCCGATACGCATATGACTGTCAACACGGTGCTTTTCCTGGAAACCAAGTCCGTACTGACTGCACTGAAGGACTCCGGCGCCCGCATCGGAATCATCTCGACCAAATACCGATTCCGCATCAAGGAACTCCTCGACCAGCATTTTCCTGAAGATTTTATGGACATCATCGTGGGTGGTGAAGACGTGAAAGCCGCCAAGCCATCTCCCGAAGGGCTACTCCTTGCCATTAAGCGGCTACATGTCAGCAAAGCCGAGACCCTCTATATAGGCGACAGCACGGTAGATGCGGAAACAGCCCAAGCGGCCGGAGTAGACTTTGCTGGAGTCACCCACGGAGTAACCACTGCCAAAGAATTGGAGAAGTACCCACACCGGAAAATAATGAACACCTTGGAAGAACTGCTGGCAGTTCAGGAGGAGTATCCTTCCATATTCAAGATTGAAAATCCCATCCGGCCGGAAAACGCGCATGCCACTTCTCCCCGGAAACAGAAAAGGATAAGCGTCTGGCAAATCCTCCTTCTAGTGACACTCTTCTGGCTGGCTATTGAAGAGCTGGACATGACCGACGACAGCAACTTCTTCCCGGTTGTTTTCATACTGACATTGTGGGGTATCCTCCAAAAAAGAAGGATACTACCCAACAAAGCAAAAACTTTCATCGACTCATGGTGGCACCCCTGCGCAGTACGCTTACGCGCATTTCACATCAAGCTGATACAAGGGAGAAAAACTCCTCCCGCTGGCAACGAAACCTGCACCTGCCTGAATTGCGGCACCACCTATACCGGCAACTACTGTAACCGTTGCGGACAAAGCCGTAACACTCCACGCTATCGGTTGAGTAACGCGCTTAAAAACATTGCCGGAGGCTTCTTCAATATAGATAATGGCTTTGGACGTACCCTTCTGGAACTCCTCTACCGTCCGGGGTACATGATTAGAGACTTCATCGGTGGTAAGCGTGTAGAGTATTTTCGCCCGTTCCAGACACTCTTCATTCTTGCAGCCCTTTATATCATGGCTGTGCAACTGGTAGACCCGGAAGCCCTAAGCAAAAAAGAAAAGACGGAAAAGACAGAGCAGACAGACAAAGAAGAAATCATTGCCGCTAAAGAGAAGCTTACCAAAAAGATGGAGAAAACCTATAGCAAAGAGGAAAAGCGAGCCCTCGCCATCACTATAAAAAGCCTGGAGAAAAGCTTGAACAAACTGGAAGAGAAGAACGACTCCACTTCTGCCACACAGGTATCCGAACAGAACAGCGATGATGGCGACCTCATCGATGAATTTGTAAACGACACCTCGGAAGTGGGAGACAGACTGGAAAAAGTCTTCCAGAACTCTCTTTTCCTAATGAAAGTATGGAATCTGATGAAGAGCTGGGGACACGGAAACAAGGCATTCCGCATCATTGCCACACTGCCTTTGTTTGCACTTGCCACCCAACTTGCCTTCCGACGCCGGAAATATAAGTTAAACTACAATACCACGGAGCATGTGTTCATACAAGCCTACATAGCTTGCCAGATACTCCTACTGAGCATCATCGTGCTGCCTTTCAACGGGTACGCAAAGGTAGACGATTTGTATGAGCTGCCTTTATGGCTTATTTTCGTCCTATTCTGTTGGAATTACAAACAATTGTACCGCTGCACCTGGTGGAGAAGCTTTTGGCGCACTATCCTCATGCTGACTTACAGTCTTGTGCTACTCGTCATATTCGCGTGTCTTGTAATGGCGCTGATGCTGGCCGGTATCTATGTTCTGAAATTCATTTTGTAACAGAAACCATCCCTACACAGACTGTTTTTCTTTGATGAAACAGTTTTTCTCCAATAGGCTAAAAGTACAATCTGCATTAAAAGAACAAAAAAGCAGAAGAACATTTGTCCATTTAGAATAAAAAGAGTACTTTTGTGCCCGATTATTCCGCACCGGGTTCGACCAAGTGCTTTCTAAGTGATTAGAGACCACCCGACGGAGCTAACTTATACATTATATATAAGAAATGTACGCAATTGTAGAAATCAACGGTCAGCAATTCAAAGCAGAAGCTGGCAAAAAGCTGTTTGTACACCACATCCAGAATGCAGAAAACGGTGCAACAGTAGAGTTTGACAAGGTTCTTTTGGTAGACAAAGACGGCAACATCACTGTAGGCGCTCCCACAGTAGAGGGTGCAAAGGTTGTTTGCCAGGTCGTATCAAACATGGTAAAAGGCGATAAAGTTCTTGTTTTCCACAAGAAAAGAAGAAAAGGTTATCGTAAGTTGAACGGTCACCGTCAACAATTCACAGAGTTAACAATTACAGAAGTAGTAGCTTAATCAATTAAAACAGTAAGAAGAAATGGCACATAAAAAAGGTGTCGGTAGTTCTAAGAACGGCCGCGAATCACAGAGCAAGAGATTAGGCGTTAAGATATTTGGTGGCGAAGCTTGCAAAGCAGGTAACATCATCGTTCGTCAAAGAGGTACTGAATTCCACCCGGGTAATAACATCGGTATGGGAAAAGACCACACTCTTTTCGCTTTAGTAGACGGAACTGTACAATTCAAAGTGGGCAAGGAAGACAGACGTTCAGTTTCTGTTATCCCTGCAGAAAATGCAGAAGCATAAGTTTCCGAACAAGAAATAAGGAAAAGGGATGCAATCCGAATAGGTTGCATCCCTTTCTTTTATGTCAAAAGCAACACTTTATTTGTTTTTTCCATATCTTTGCACTCACAAAACCGAATAACATAAAAACAAGTATAAGATATGCTTACCATCAAACAAATTACAGAAAACACCGACGCGGTTCTCCGCGGACTGGAAAAGAAGCACTTCAAGAATGCAAAAGAAACCATTGCACAAGTGCTGGACTTCAATGACAAAAGAAAAGCCAATCAAACCATCCTAGATAAAAACCTGGCAGAAGCCAACTCACTCTCCAAATCCATCGGACAACTGATGAAGGAGGGCAAGAAAGAAGAAGCAGAAGCCGCCAAAAGCCGCGTGGCCGAGCTGAAAGAAGTCAACAAGGACTTGCAAGCCAATATGGACCAGGCTGCCAACGATTTGCAGACTTTGCTTTATACCATCCCCAACGTTCCCTACGACAGCGTGCCTGAAGGCGTAGGTGCCGACGACAATGTAGTAGAGAAAATAGGTGGTATGGAAACCGAGCTGCCCAAAGACGCCCTGCCCCACTGGGAACTGGCCAAGAAATATGACTTGATAGACTTTGACCTGGGTGTCAAGATTACCGGTGCCGGCTTCCCCGTATACAAAGGCAAAGGCGCACAACTGCAACGCGCACTCATCAACTTCTTCCTGGACGAAGCACGCAAATCCGGCTATACGGAAATAATGCCGCCCACAGTGGTGAACGCCGCTTCCGGCTACGGCACGGGACAGCTGCCTGACAAGGAAGGGCAAATGTATCATTGCGAAGTGGACGACCTCTACTTGATTCCTACCGCCGAAGTCCCCGTAACCAACATCTACCGCGATGTGATTCTAGACGAAAAGCAGTTGCCCATCAAGAACTGTGCATACACACAATGTTTCCGCCGTGAAGCCGGTTCATACGGGAAAGACGTACGTGGCTTGAACCGCCTGCACGAATTCTCCAAAGTGGAACTGGTACGCATCGACAAACCGGAACACAGCAAACAATCCCACCAGGAGATGTTGGACCACGTAGAAGGTTTGCTTCAAAAGCTGGAACTCCCCTACCGCATCCTGCGCCTTTGCGGTGGCGATATGAGCTTCACGGCTGCCCTCTGTTTTGACTTTGAGGTGTATTCCGAAGCACAGAAACGCTGGCTGGAAGTAAGTTCCGTCTCTAATTTTGACACTTATCAAGCCAACCGTCTGAAATGCCGCTACCGTACGGCAGAAAAGAAAACAGAGCTTTGCCATACGCTGAACGGTTCCGCACTCGCTCTGCCACGCATCGTTGCCGCCTTGCTGGAAAACAACCAGACTCCAGAAGGAATCCGCATACCAAAGGCATTGGTTCCGTATACGGGATTTGAAATAATAGACTAAGGCCATAATAGTCACGTGCAGCAATACGCCTTTGACACTTTCTTTCGGGCACGAATTACATGAATTTCACAGTTGCGGTTAGCAAAAAACGTGAAATCCATGTAATTCGTGCCCGGAGTTTTATCATGACAAGCTTCTCCTGCGCAACTACAAAGTATTCTTCAAAATACGTGCAAACACCTCCTCGCGGAAATTACGTGCCACCGGAACAGTATGCCTCCCAACTATAATCCGATTGCCATCTATCATCTCAATCTTTTCCAAATTTATCAGATATGATTTATGGACTTGCTGAAATACTCCACCAGGAAGAGCCTCTATCATACGCTTCATGGTAGAACGTACAAGCAGCTTTGTGCTTTCCGTATAAATACAGACGTAATTTTCCAGCCCCTCCACCACCAGAATATCCTTAAACAACACCTTATGCATCTGACGGTCTGAACGGACAAATATAAAATTATTAGCTTCATCCGGCCATTTCTCCTGCTGCAAAAGACCATGTACTTTATTCACCGCTTTCAGGAACCGGTCAAACGAAATCGGTTTCAACAGATAGTCCGTAACATCAAGTTCATAACCTTTCAATGCATACTGCTCATAAGCGGAAGTGATAATCACATGAGGCGGATGGGCAAGAGATGCCAAGAGTTCAAGCCCCGAAAGATAAGGCATTTCAATATCCAGAAACAACAAGTCCGGCTGCTCAGTCTGCAAAAGAGTGTTCAACTGCATAGTATCTTCACATACACCCATTAAAGAAAGGAAATCCACCTTTTCCACATAGCGTTGCAATCCTTCACATGCAGTAGGCTCGTCATCGGTTATTACACATTTTACCTGTTTCATCCTATAATTCTATCACAAGTTTTACTCTAAACAAAGTATCTCCTCTATTTATGTCCAGCGTATGACGCTCCGGATATAGCAGCTCCAGCCTGCGCCTCAGATTTTCTATGCCGATTCCATGTTTTCCTTTCTGGTGCACTAATGGTTCCGGTATAGAATTTTCAATACTAAAACACAACTTGCCTTCTTTCAGACACATATCCATAGCTATAAAATAGTTCCCTCCCACATATTTGAAAGCATTCTCCACCAACGGTACAAACAACAATGGATAAATCTCAACCTGCGCCTCCATTTCATCGAAATGCACCTGCAACTGCAGCCGCTTCGTAGCACGAAGTTTACATAGGCTGATGTATTGTTTCAGATATTCCACTTCCACACGAACTTGCACTTTCTCCCCGTCATTGTATAATTGGTAACGAAGCAAATCGGACAATTGCTCAAGAGTATGCCGTGGAGCCTCATTATTCTCATCTATCTGAAAATAAACCGTATTGAGTACATTAAAAAGAAAGTGTGGATGATATTGTGCTTTAAGGAATTTCAGCTCTGTCTGGAGCTGGTCATTTTTTATCTTCTCCAATTGCAGGCGTTGAGCTTCGTTTTCCTTCTGTATCATCTGATTACGCAAGAATATATAGAAGAAGCCGCCAAGCAACATACTGACTATGGCGGGAATAGGCACATCGTATAAATCAAGACTTACCCCCATCAAAAAGCGGATAACCCACATCGTCAGAAGACACCAGACGGGAGCTGTCAGGACAACCACCCCGTATTCCTGCCACCACACCAACTTCCGCTTCCGGCACAAACAAAGCCAATACTTCAATAGAAAAAAGATAGGGTAAGACATGAAGAGTACCACAAGCATATCCTTCAACATGAAATTCCACTCATTACTTTCCCAATAGTATTCATGTTTCGGAATATCATTCGCCACACGAATACACAGAAAAAGAATCACGGCAAATAATGCCGGCACCAGCCACTTGTTCCACAGTCTGCCCATAACAGTTACAAATTTACTCTTTTTGTTTCATCTATTTCTTTTTTCCTTCTGCTTTCTTTTGTCTCGCTGCCTTTTTGAAAACGCCAGGCGAAAGCAATACCCAGCACACGTTTGTTGTGCCGTTCGTCAACAAACGCCTGCACACCGGGAGATTGAATATCTACTTTTTGATAATTGGCGTTGAATACATCCTTGGCAAACAAGGTAACGGTGCATCTGTTACGGAACATCTTCTTTTGGATGCCGACATTCACTTCCAGCGCCGGATGTACTGTGGCTTGTCCGTAGGCCATTCGTCCATTATAATTTGCCGAAAGTTCGGCCGACCATACGGAAGTGAAAGCAAACTGGTTCATGCAGCCGAATATCGGGGTAAACATACGGTTTTTCATTTTCTGCCCTTGCTCCGTCCAACCATAATTATTATAAATACCGATAGCGGTCAGATTCACCTTCCAAAAAGAAACAGGTGAGAGGTTGGCGGCATGTACACGCATACCCGTCTGTACATAGGAAGACAGATTCTGGGGCATTACATAGATACGCCGCCCCTCCTGTTCGCGATAGCTCTTCATGATAGCATCATCTGTATGCGAGAAAAAGAGCACTGTCTGAAACCAGTCACGATACACATACCCCAACTCTATATTATCAGAGAAAGAAGGATGCAGCTTCGTATTTCCCCCTTCATGGGTATAGTCATCAAATATATAGGTAAAAGGATTCAAATCACCATAATTGGGGCGGGTAATACGCCTGCCATACGAAAGCTGAAACAGATGTTCCGAAGTCAAACCGTATTGCAAAGCAATAGTAGGAAACAAATGGAAGTAATTCGTTGTAAACGAAGAGTCTTTCTGTTGTGTATTTCCTCCAAAATCCCCGTGTACATGGGTATGTTCCAACCTTAGACCCGCTGAGATTTTCAAGCGGTCTTTCTCATAGCCGACTTGTAGATAAGAGGCATTGATATTCTCATCATATACGAATCGGGAACCAAGTGCCCCGTCCGGCAGCCAGCCGGAAACCGACGGACGCATATAACCTGCCGTATTGTCTATCGTAACAAATGAGGTTTTGACTCCGGCCTGTAACTTCCAAACCTCACTCAATGGATAAACCGCATCTATCTGTCCGACATATAAGTCGGTATTTCCCTTCATATCCCCTTTCAATGTATCGGGCTTAAAACTATCCATCAACTGGTTTCCAACACGGTAGTAATGGAAATAATCAAAAGAAGCGCTGAGTTCTCCCCCTTCTCTTTTCAGCTTGTGCACCATACTGGTTCCGGCAGAAACATTATTCCGGTTTTGCTCCGCATGGCTGTAAGTATTTCCCGCAACTCCGGTTTCTCGGATTTCCGTAAACATGCCTGCATTTTCCCTTTGCCGGGAAAAGTTTCCACCCAATGAGACTCCCCAAACTGTCCGCTCATTGAGATAATAATCACATCCGGTACGAAAATAGTGCGAATAATTCCTACGCTTCCGGTAAGAGTCCTGCATCATCCTTCCTCCATCCCGTTCGAACGCACGGTCGATAAACAAGTCTATGACATCCTTCCCCTGATAATACGAATAGTTCAAATAAAGATTGAACTTATTCTCCCGGATATTCATGGAGGCACCTCCATAACCGCTACCCGTCCGTCCAAGACTGCCATTGCCGTTCAAGGCCAGATTCACACCGCGCAGTCTGATTTTTCTTGTACGGATATCAATCAACCCGGAGCTTCCCGCCGCATCGTGGCGTGCGGAAGGCTGGGTTATCAAGTCTATCTTATCAGCATTAGTTGCAGGAGTAGATTTCAACAGACTCATCAATTCATCTCCCGAAAGATAAGTAGGCTTGCCATCCATCAGAATCGTCGCACCGCTTTGTCCGTTCAGCAAGATATTACCATTGGAATCTATCACGACTCCCGGCAGGGAAGCAAGAACATCATAAAGACTTCCCGTACTTTGAGTGACTGACGCATCCATCCGGTAACTTGTTTTACCGGCAGATATTTCTACCAACGGGAGTTTAGCAGTTACCATAATTTCTTCCAAACGCTGGTCGGCAATCGTATCCTGCTGCGACCAAACCACCAAAGGCATACTCAATAAAATTGCCCCTAAAAAAACATTTCGATACATACTCTTCCTCATTTTTTATTTCAAAAGTAGGCAGGCTGTAGAAAGTGAACAAATTATAGTGACAAAGGAATGTTATCCAGTGACAACATGCAGTTTTACCCTATTCTTCTTTTGATATTACCAAATAACCCCTATCTTTGCAAAATCTATCAATCTGACAGTAATTGCGTAATTACACCAACAAAATTATTAGATAATGAATAAAATCATTAGCAAAGAACACTTTTCTGAAAAGGTCTTTAAGTTAGTCATTGAAGCACCATTGATTGCCAAATCACGTAAGGCAGGGCACTTTGTCATTGTACGTGTGGGCGAAAAAGGCGAACGTATGCCGCTTACCATTGCGGAAGCCGACCCGGTAAAGGGAACCATCACACTGGTGGTTCAGGAAGTCGGGCTCTCCTCTACCCGTCTTTGCGAACTGAACGAAGGCGATTATATTACGGATGTTGTCGGCCCGTTGGGACAAGCTACGCACATTGACAACTTCGGTACTGTGGTCTGTGCCGGAGGTGGTGTAGGCGTAGCTCCCATGCTCCCTATCGTGCAAGCGCTGAAAGCTGCCGGCAACCGCGTCATCACCGTACTGGCAGGACGTACCAAAGAACTGATCATCCTTGAAAAGGAGATGCGCGAAAGCTCCGACGAAGTCATTATCATGACCGACGACGGTTCCTACGGACGAAAAGGTCTGGTGACGGAAGGCGTAGAAGAAGTCATCAAGCGCGAGAAGGTGAACAAGTGTTTCGCCATCGGCCCCGCCATCATGATGAAATTTGTTTGTTTGCTGACAAAGAAATACGAAATCCCCACGGATGTATCCCTGAATACGATTATGGTTGACGGTACCGGCATGTGTGGCGCCTGCCGAATCACCATCGGAGGAAAGACCAAATTTGTATGTGTGGACGGCCCTGAGTTCGACGGACATCAAGTGGACTTCGACGAGATGCTGAAGCGTATGGGCGCTTTTAAAAACATCGAACGCGAGGAGATGCACAAGCTGGAAGAACCTCAGACCTGCCAAGCTACCGGTGAAAACATGGAAGATGAGAAAAGCCGTAATGCTGCATGGCGTCAGGAGTTACGCAAATCCATGAAAGCCAAAGAACGGACTGCCATTCCACGCGTGGAGATGAACGAGCTCGATGCAGAATACCGCTCGCACAGCCGCAAGGAGGAAGTCAACCAAGGGTTAACGAAAGAACAAGCGCTGACAGAGGCCAAACGTTGCTTGGACTGCGCCAACCCCGGATGTACGGAAGGTTGTCCGGTAGGTATCGACATCCCCCGCTTCATCAAGAACATTGAGCGCGGTGAATTCCTCGAAGCAGCCAAGACACTGAAAGAAACCAGTGCACTGCCTGCCGTCTGCGGTCGCGTCTGCCCGCAGGAGAAACAGTGCGAATCCAAATGTATCCATCTGAAAATGAACGAAAAGCCGGTAGCCATCGGCTATCTGGAACGTTTTGCCGCTGACTACGAACGGGAGAGCGGACAAATCTCCATACCTGAAATCAAGGAAAAGAACGGTATCAAAGTAGCTGTCATCGGTTCGGGTCCCGCCGGTCTGTCATTTGCCGGAGATATGGCGAAGTATGGCTATGACGTGACTGTTTTCGAAGCACTGCACGAGATTGGTGGTGTATTGAAATATGGCATTCCTGAGTTCCGCCTGCCCAACAAAGTGGTGGATGTGGAAATTGACAACCTTGCCAAAATGGGAGTAGAATTCGTCAAGGACTGTATCATCGGCAAGACGCTCAGCGTGGAACAACTGGAAGAGGAAGGCTTCAAAGGCATATTCGTAGCTTCCGGTGCAGGACTGCCCAACTTTATGAACATCCCCGGCGAGAACTCCATCAATATCCTCTCGTCCAATGAATACCTGACCCGTGTCAACCTGATGGATGCGGCAAGTGAAGATTCCGATACACCGGTTCCCTTCGGCAAATGTGTAGCCGTGATAGGCGGCGGTAATACTGCCATGGACTCCGTGCGTACTGCACGCCGCCTCGGTGCAGCGCGCGCCCTAATTATCTACCGTCGTTCGGAAGAAGAAATGCCGGCACGTATCGAGGAGGTGAAACATGCCAAGGAAGAAGGTGTAGAATTCCTGACCCTCCACAACCCAATCGAATACATTGCCGACGAACAAGGAAAAGTGAAACAAGTGGTGCTTCAGAAAATGGAACTGGGTGAGCCGGATGCCAGCGGACGCCGCAGTCCCGTACCCATCCCCGGAGCCACGGAAACCATCGACATTGACCTTGCCATCGTCAGCGTAGGTGTATCTCCCAACCCGATTGTCCCAAGCTCCATCAAGGGACTGGAATTGGGCCGGAAAGGAACGATTGCCGTCAACGATAACATGCAGTCGTCCATCCCGACCATCTTTGCCGGAGGAGACATTGTCCGCGGAGGTGCTACCGTAATCCTTGCCATGGGAGACGGACGAAAGGCAGCAGCAGCGATGAACGAACAGCTAAAAAAATAAGAATCTGTCATGAAAGGTGGAGACATACGAACTCCACCTTTTTTATTCTACTACAACCTCTTCCTCTACTTTCCCCTTCTAGCATACAATTTAAATATTTCAAGAATATGAAACGTATTTATCTATCCCTCCTTCCCTGTCTGGCTTCCCTATTGGCAAGCGCCCAAGAGCCCCTAAACGGGGATTCCCTTGCCTCAGACTTTCGGTATCTGGTAAAAGAACTGGCAGCAACCCATCCCGACCCTTACAGCGGCTTCGGAGGAAAAGTATTCTTCTACGAACAAGCTTTCCATCTGGAGAACGAGTTACGCCGGACTCCCGGTACGAAACAGACCTTTTTTGATAAGGTAAGCATTTTCCTATCCAATCTGCAAGACGGACATACCTACCTTTTACCTCCCACAGCCAATCAACAAGCAAATCAGCGTTACCTGGCACTGGAAGTACGCACCATCCCCGACGGCATTATACTTCAAGGAATCCCTGAAACGTACAAAGACTTGTTAGGTAGCCGTATCACAACCATCAACGGAGATTCTTTAGAAGAGGTACTGGCCCGCACTGCCGCTATCCAAGCCAGTGAAAACCTATATGACCGTTATGCCAATCTATGCAGGTCCATGCCTACGGAACATTTCTTGAGACAGCTTTTCCCTGAAATGAAAGACAACCTTCACCTCTCACTTCTTACTCCCGACGGCAAATCAAGAGGATTAACCCTTCCCTTATTGTCAAGGCAGGAAGTGCAAAACACACCCATGCAACACAATAACAGTTGGAAAGCTTATACAGACAAACAACTGGCCTATCAGTTCATAGACAACGACAAGCAAATAATGCTCATCAATATCAACAGTATCATGGCACGGGATAATTTTGAGTATATGCAAAAACAAGGGCTGAAAGATTTATACCGGCAAATAGGATTCTATTATCGGGATATCCTGAAACAAGATATGCCCGCCGATACCCTGCAAGCCATTCGGCAACTCCCGTCCCTTTCCGAAGTTTTCGCCCATATGCTGAAAGAGATGAAGAAGGAAGCCTCCTCCACCCTCATCATAGATTTGCGCAACAATAGCGGCGGCTGGACTCCAATTGTCCTACCCACACTTTACCAACTGTTCGGCGACCACTTCCTGCAAACGGATATGGATATAGAATTCTATCGTATCATCTCTCCCCTCTACATGCAAAAACTACAGACAAACTTACAGGATTTCAACCAAGCATACGGAACAGACTATGCCTACGGTGACTACACTTTCAGTACGGACGAAGCAGACACCACAAACATAGAACAGCGACGGACCGACTTCATTGAGAACTGTATGTCCAGTGTGCCGGAAGAATTGAGAAAGCAACAAGGAAAGGCGCTCTATACTCCGGAACACATTTACGTCATTACCAACGAACATACCTTCAGTGCAGCTTTCCACTACACTTTCTATCTGTGGAAAATGGGTGCTACCCTTGTAGGAATACCCAGCGGACAAGCCCCCAATACCTACATGGAACAAACCTTATTCCGGCTACCCTATACCGGTATGCAAGGCTCTATCTCCAACTCCATACAAATATGCTTTCCGGGCAAAGACCGGTGTGCCCACACACTTTATCCAGACTTGATGCCCACCTATCAGGATTACCAAAGATATAATTTCGATGTCCAAACTGAGATTCTGTATTTACTCGACAAGATTAAATCGGCTCCTCATTCTCATACGAACCCTGCGGAGAAGAATCAGAAGTAAAACAAAGCCCCGTTTACAAATAAATTGCAAACAGGGCTTTATTTCCATATTTCAATAAAGAGACTACTTCACCACCTTGTTCGTTGCCGGGTCGGGGAAAATCACCGTCGGCTTGAACGACTTGGCTTCTTCAAAGTCCATCAGCGCGTAGGACATGATAATAACGATGTCATCAGGTTGCACCTTGCGGGCTGCCGCACCGTTCAGGCAAATTTTGCCAGAGCCACGCTCGCCTTTAATAATGTAGGTTTCAAAACGTTCACCGTTATTATTGTCGGCTATATACACCTTCTCGCCAGCAATCATGTTGGCGGCATCCATCAAATCTTCATCAATCGTAATGCTTCCCATATAGTTCAGGTTCGCTTCCGTGACGCGGGCACAATGGATTTTCGACTTCAACACTTCAATCATCATATCTTTATAAATTACGAATTACTAATTATAAATTACAAGGCAGCAGGCTCTTTGTACTTGATATTATCAATCAGACGAACTTCCCCACAGAATACTGTGATGCAACCCACAGCATAAGAAGTTTCCTCCCAATCGGTAATCTTCTGTAAGGTATTGCCATCCACCAGCTCAAAGTATTCCAAACGCAATCCGGGGGCGGCTGCGATGGTGTCTTCCACAAACTTCTGTGTCTCAGCTACCGTATGTGAAGCTCCAAAGGTACGACTTTCAAATAAAGTCTGCGAAATTTTCAGTGCATTTTTACGTTCTTCGGCAGATAAACGGGCATTGCGACTGCTCAGAGCCAACCCGTCTTCCTCACGCACAATCGGACACCCTACAATTTCCAAAGGATATTTCATCTGGCGGACCATCTCGCGAATAATTGCCAGCTGCTGGAAATCTTTCTCGCCAAAGTAGGCACGATCCGGCTGCACAGCATCAAACAGTTTGCTCACAATCTGGCAGACACCGTTAAAATGTCCCGGACGGAATGCTCCTTCCATCACTGTGTCCAGCGGCGCATAGCTGAAACGGCGGGCATCCGGTTCCGGATACATCTCCTCCACTGAAGGTGCAAAGACAAATGCCGCTCCACACTCCTCCAGCAAACGGCAATCAGCCTCCGGCGTACGGGGATATTTCACTAAATCATTCTTGTCATTAAACTGGGTCGGATTTACAAAAACGCTTACTACGGCAGCGTCATTTTCTGCCACACAACGTTTCACCAATGAGGCATGACCGGCATGCAAAGCACCCATCGTAGGCACCAGACCTACCTTCTTTCCCTGGGCTCTCAAAGCCGAAAGTCCGGCCTGCAAGTCCTTGATAGTATGTACTATTTCCATTTTAATTGGTTATATAATAACTTGGTTGTTCGCAAAAGCGGTGCAAAATAAACCATTATTTAGCATATAAAGAAGAAATATCGCAAATTAATGCAAAACTCAGTACACTTTCCGGCAATTCCAAAAGCAGCTGTTTCACTGAATAACAAGCAGTTAACAATTCATAAGGAATTATAGACGGGCTCTGTTTGCTTTATTGCCCGATTTTTTTTATATCTTTGCAGAATAATTGAGAACATTGTTATTATGACAAAGGCGAACAAGGTTTTATTTATAACCCAAGAAATTACCCCTTACGTTTCAGAATCCGAAATGTCCCTCGTAGGCAGAAACCTACCTCAGGCTATTCAAGAAAAAGGCAGAGAAATCAGAACGTTTATGCCCAAATGGGGAAATATCAACGAACGCAGAAACCAGCTGCATGAGGTGATACGACTCTCCGGCATGAACCTCATCATTGACGATACCGATCACCCGCTCATCATCAAGGTTGCCTCTATCCAGTCTGCACGTATGCAAGTATACTTCATCGACAACGATGACTACTTCCAGAACCGCTTGCAGGTAACAGACGAAAATGGTGAAGAGTATGAAGACAATGATGCCCGTGCCATCTTCTATGCCCGTGGCGTACTGGAAACGGTGAAGAAACTGCGTTGGTGTCCCGACATCATCCACTGCCACGGCTGGATGACCGCTTTAGCGCCTCTGTACATCAAAAAAGCCTATAAAGACGAACCTTCCTTCAGAGATGCCAAGGTCATATTTTCCCTTTATGAAGATGACTTCAAACAACCTTTCCACGCAGACTTCTCTAACAAGCTATTGTTGAAAGGCATCGCCAAGAAAGATATTGCAGGATTGAAGGAACCCATTGACTACACAGCACTTTGCAAACTGGCTGCTGACTTCTCCGACGGCATTATCCAGCAAAGCGAACACGTCAATGAGGAAGTACTGAACTATGCCCGCGAATCCGGAAAACCGGTATTGGAATATCAATCTCCCGAGAACTTTGCTGAAGCCTGCAATGACTTCTACGACAAGGTATGGGAAACAGAACAAAAATAAAATCGATTTAGACAGTTAAAACTATGAAAGTAAGATACCTGGGAACATTGCTTTTGGCAGTCCTGACTTTCTTTGGATGCGATGACAACACCGGAACATTAGGTCTGGGTATGTTGCCCGATTCTGACGGCATGTCAGCGCATACTACTACTTTTAATGTAACAACACGTTCATTTGCCGTTGATTCTGTATTTGCCAAAACGAGTACCGGCTATATAGGCAAGTTTTCCGACCCGGAATTCGGTTATTACGAAACAAGTTTCCTTACGGAGCTGAACTGTACGGAAAACTTCTCCCTTCCGGAAGTGTATAAAGTGACCGAACGGGACAGTGAAGGAAATCCAATCAAGGCAACTGGTACAATGACTGCCGACTCGGTAGTTTCAGTGCAACTTGCAGTCTATTACTCCAGTTGGTTCGGCGACTCCCTGAATGCATGCCGGATGAGTATCTATGAACTGGACAAGAAGCTGGACAAAAATCGCTATACCAATATCAATCCGGAAGAGTACTACAACAAGTACGACCCCAAGTCCCTGCTCGGACGTAAGGCTTATTCAGCTTTCGATACGTCTGTTCCGGATTCTGTGAGATTTGAAAAGGACAATAATGGTTATTATACTTTCTATCCCAATGTGACGTTCCCATTGGACAAGAAAACTTTCGGCGAAGACAGAATATTGAAGGTTTATCGCGAGCATCCCGAATACTTTAAAGACGCCGCAACTTTCATAGACAAGATTTTCAAAGGAGTATATGTAAAGAGCGATTACGGAGATGGAACCATCCTCTATGTGGATTATGTGGCTTTGAATATGCAATTCCGTTTCCACCACGTAAATGATACTACCGGTGTAGCACTGAAGAAAAAAGATGGTACAGACTCTTTGTTCTATAGCATGCAGACTGTATTTGCCTCTACCAAAGAGGTTATCCAGGCAAACCAGTTCCTGAATTCAGATTTAATAAAGGAAAAGGCTGCCGAACCTCAGCACACTTACATTAAATCTCCTGCCGGTATCTTCACCGAAGCTATCATGCCATACGATTCAATATACAACAAACTGACCAATGACACCCTGAATGCCGTGAAACTGACTTTCACGAATTACAATATAAACAGTGACTACGAATATAGCATGAGTGCTCCTAATGACGTGCTGTTGATACGTAAGCAGGAGTTGAAGAGCTTCTTTGAAGAGAACAAAGTCAGGGATAATATTACCTCATTTACAACCACCCACAATGCATTTGCTACCAATCAATATGTATTCAGCAACATAGCCCGGTTGGTTACCACTTGCATCAACGAAAAACAAGCTGCCAAGAAAGCCGCCAAAGAAAAGGCCGGCAGTTCTTGGAATGAGACAGAGTGGGAAAAAACTTGGAACAAAGAAAATGAAGACTGGGATAAGGTATTGCTGATTCCGGTTTCCATTACCTATGACAGCAGTACAAGCAGCAGCGGCAACAAAACCATAACCGGTATCCAAAACGACCTCAAGCCGGGATATGCCAAACTAAAAGGCGGCCCGAAAGAGAATGCAAAAGGCGAAGTGGAATCTCCGCTGAAAATAGAAGTTACATACACCAGTTTCAACAAGTAACTGACAGATATTCCATAAAAAAGCCTTCCGCTCATTGTAGAGCGGAAGGCTTTTTTGATTGATGGGACAAGCTGCCGATATTATTCAGCAGCCTTTTTAGTTGTTTTCTTTGCGGCAGGCTTTTTGGCAGGAGCCTTGGCCTTTGCCGGTTTTTCTGCGGCAGATTTAGCTGTAGCCTTGCTCTCTTTCTTTTCTGCAGCCTTTATCTTCTCCAACTTGGCCTGTGCTTTCTCCAATTCCTTATGCAGTTCCTCTATCTCGGCACCTTGGTTCTGGATAGTGGTCAGCAATGCATTCAGTTCTTCGTTATCTATATCCACCGGATAGAGAGAATCGACACGTTTGATAAAGTCACCAAGAATATTCATATAATTGGTAAAAGCATCAAAAGGAGATTCATAAATACCACGGTTCAAGCCGACACCGCTTTGCTTGGTAGTCATGAAACGGAAGTTGTTACTTGCCTGCAGATAATCCCAGTCTTGCTTGATACGGCGGTCATCACAGAGATGGACACGTTCGGCAACACTATACAGCTTGTTGAATGCTTCACGCTGCATCACGTTACCCAGCCAACAGCTGGTATCTCTTTCTTCGTCCACCCAAGACATTGGGTATGGAACATCCAACTGGGAAACAGATTTCAGTTTGGTAACGATTTCCGTCGGTGTGGAGAAAGTAATCCCCTTTTCCTTGGCACAGTATGGAAGTGCCTTCAGGAATTCCAGAATATTGGAAGACAACGGCTGTGCCATACCCAGAGCAGAGAGTTCCATAAAGACATTGATAACCTGCTCTTCCTGCGGCAGAGCATCAATCCAGTTGATGTACTTGTCGGCAAACAAAGGATACTCGTTCCACTCGGAGTTGGAGAAGCGCAGGCTGATGTCGTCAGACAGCTTAAAGTCACGCAACAGCAACTTCAAGTTAGGATTCATAGAGCAATGGTATACATAGTGCGGACTCTTCCAACCCAGAACATGCTTGGCTCCTTCCGTCAGCATACCCTTGAATCCCAAAGCTGCCACCATCGCACCAATCTCGTCATTATAAATCAGACTGGAATTACGGAACACCTTCGGTGCCTTACCGAACATTTGCTTCATCTTAGCGCTCTGACGCATCACCTCTTCCTTGAAGCAATCCTCGTTGGCCAGAGAAGAAAGGCCATGGGAATAAGGCTCGGCAAGGAACTCACAGCAACCGGTATCATTCAGCTGGTGCAACAAGTCGATGACAGCCGGCGCATATATTTCCAACTGCTCCAGCGCAACCCCCGAAATGGAGAAAGCCACTTTAAACGCACCTCCGGAATTCTTCACCATTTCAATCAGGGTGTTCAATGCCGGGATATAAGAGCGTTCGGCTACATCATTGATACTGGTTTCATTGGCATAATCATCGTAGTAATAATGATCGGTACCTATATCAAAGAAACGGTAACGTTTCAGATGAATGATTTGATGTATTTCAAAATAAAGACAGATAGTTCTCATTTCTATTATTGTTTTTGTTATTTACCATAGTTTCTTAACACATCCTCGTAGAGGGCGCGGATTCTCAAACCTACTTTTTCCCACGTGATTCCATCCACTTCCTTCTTGCCTTCCTCCTGCAGATATTGGAAGAGAGCGGGATTGGTGCAGAGAGAATAAATGGCATCGGCCATTGCATGAATGTCCCAATAATCGGTCTTAATGACCTTATCAAGAATTTCACCGCATCCCGACTGCTTGGAAATGATGGAAGGAGTTCCACACTGCATGGCTTCCAGCGGAGCGATACCGAAAGGCTCGGAAACGGAAGGCATAACGAATACATCACTGTTCTTGTAAACCTCATATACCTGCTTTCCCTTCATGAAGCCCGGGAAGTGGAACCG
Organism: Bacteroides sp. 4_1_36; assembly: GCF_003466325.1. Taxonomy (NCBI): domain Bacteria; kingdom Pseudomonadati; phylum Bacteroidota; class Bacteroidia; order Bacteroidales; family Bacteroidaceae; genus Bacteroides; species Bacteroides sp. 4_1_36. The sequence continues at coordinate 254,183 of NZ_QSOX01000003.1, read as the reverse complement.
ATCGGCAATGCCCCGCTCGGCCGCCAGATTAATCATGGCATCCATCATATCTCCCGAACCGGCCATCACAAAGCGGATGTTGCGGGCACGCTGCAATACCAGCGAAGCTGCTTCCACAAAGTATTCCGGCCCCTTCTGCATGGTGATACGGCCCAGGAATGTCACAATCTTTTCTTTGGAATGGTCGGGACGCGGAATGTCCTGGTATTCCTGCGAGAGAGGATAGACGGCATTGTGCATGGCAAACACCTTCTTGGGGTTCTGATGGTACTGCTCAATAACCGTGCGGCGGGTCAGTTCGGACACGCACATGATGCAGTCGGCATAATCCATACCGTTCTTCTCCATAGAATAGACGGTAGGATTGACTTTTCCGCGCGAACGGTCAAAGTCCGTAGCATGGACATGGATACAGAGCGGCTTTCCGCTCACCATCTTGGCATGCACTCCGGCAGGATACGTCAGCCAGTCGTGGGCATGAATAATATCAAATTCCTGCTGGCGAGCCACTACTCCGGCAATCACCGAGAAGTTGTTTATCTCTTCGTGCAGGTTGCCGGGATAACCGCCGGCAAAGTCCATGCAGCCTATGTCATTGACGTGCATATAAGAGAAATCCGAATAAATATGGTCGCGGAAAGAATAATAATCTTCCGGCGTCATGTTGCGCGTCAGCCTCGACTTCAAATAATTGTAATCGACATCACGCCACACGATAGGCACCTGGTTCATGCCCACTATCTTCAAGAAGTCCTCTTCTTCGCCCGTCGGCTTGGGCATGCAGAAAGTAGTTTCCACATCACCCTGCAAACTCAATCCCTTAGTTATTCCATAAGAAGCAACCGCAAGACCACCATATATTTTGGGAGGAAATTCCCATCCAAACATTAAAACTTTCATCTTCGTTCCTCCTATTATAAATTATACTTAGACAATAACTTCAAGATACGCAGGATTTCCGCCGTATTCATGGCAAATGACACCGCCCCTCTTCCAACAAACGGAGGATTACCATCGAAGAGTTCGGGCAATGCGCCAATACAGTGGGAAGTCATTTCATCTTCCATACCGATGAGGTATCTCTCTACAAACGACACGCCACTCACTTTATAGATACGCAGATATGCTTCCATGTAGAAACCCATCAGCCACGGCCATGCCGTACCCTGATGATAGGCATAATCTCTTTGAATCTGAGGACCTACATAATTCGGATTGTATCCGCCACTCTTGGGGCTCAGTGTACGCAAGCCCTTCGGAGTCAACAGTTCTTTCGTCACAATATCAAGCACCTGTTTCTTCTGGGCCCTATCCAACGGAGAATAGTCAAAGGCAACGGTAAATATCATGTTGGGACGTACGCTCCAGTCCATCATATAACCATCCACATAGTCGAACAGATAGCCATACTCATTGCGGAAGACGTCTACGAAAGACTTTCCGGTGATTTCTGCCTGAGCGTCCAGTGTATCGGCAAGAATTTCATTGCCCCCCTCCCGAACCATATCGGCTACAAAACGCAGGGCATTGTACCACAGTGCATTCACTTCTACAATGTAGCCCGTACGTGGAATAACCGGGCGGCCATTGGCGGTAGAGTTCATCCAGGTAACCGCTTTCTCGGTGCCATTGGTATACAACAGTCCGTTTTCGTGCAGGAAGAGATTGTCATGCCTGCGTTCATGGATATAGTCAACAATCTCCTCGAGAAGATTACCGTACATCTGCCGGCAATTTTCACGCGAAGTCTCCTTGGCATACTGCTGTAAAGCCCAGACAGCCCACAGCAGCACATCCGGATGCTCCATCTCGTATATCTTATAGGAGGAAGGTTCTCCATTGATAAACTCACGGATAGCCTTTTCGGCTGTTTTCATCACGTCTTCAAATTCATCTTGCTCGCCTAAGGCCAAAGTAAGACCCGGCAGGGAGATGAACAAGTCACGGGCGCGACACTTGAACCAAGGATAGCCTGCAAGCACATAATGCTCCTCCCCCTGCTTGTTGTGAAACTGGTGCGCCGAGTTTTTCAGACAGTGGTAAAAACTGTCACGCGGAGTGCGGTCGGCCACCTCGGACTCAAAAGTCTGCTTCAGCTTGCGGGGAGAAATCTCGGAGATACCGGCGGAGAAGACAACGCTTTCCCCTTTCTTTATATCCACTTCAAAATATCCCGGCACATAAAGGTCTTCGTTGAAGTCATATCCGCGTTCCTGTTCTTTGGGATACTCGATACCACGATACCAGTCAGGCTGGAAGTGGAACTCATTCTTTTTGTTGAGCTGCATGAACAACTCCGGATAACCGGGATACATGCAGGTTTTAATGCCATTCTCTACCAACTGGTAGTCGCGGCTTGCCTGCGCATTTTCGTGCGTGTACTCGCGCACACTGCGGAATGCCAGGAAAGGGCGGAAACGAAGTGTGGTTGCCGAATGGGCATCGACCAAGGTATAACGAATCAGAATCCGATTTTCATGGTGTACGAAAATCTTTTCCTTACGAAGGATGACGCCTCCTACACGATAGGTAGTTGTGGGGATATTTTCACAGTCAAACTCTCGGATATACTTGTGCCCGTTAGGACTGAAGTGGTTTCCTTGATACTTATGCAACCCCAGGTTGAACTCCGCACCGTGCTGAATTACAGTTTCATCCAAAGAAGACAGCAGCACATGGTTTTCATCATCGAGGTTGGGGACCGGTATCACCAACAGACCGTGATATTTGCGTGTGTTACAATCTACAATTGTTGTACAATGATAGGCTCCCGACCTATTCGTCCGCAATATCTCCCTTGGCAAAGATTCTTGCAGATTAATCATCAGGGTCTTGTCAAATCGTAAATAACTCATAGTTGTGCATTATTTAAAGGTTAATTATTTCGGTATATGCGCTACAAGCCATGTAGCGATGCCCAAAAATACGAATTAAAGCTTATAGGCAAAATAAAAAGTCAGTTTTTTTTCGGTTTTCGTCAAATATTCCGTAGTATTGTACAAAAATAGCAATCACTGTACGAAATATGAAGCATGATATACGCAGAATGGCATTGGCGGCGGTTATACCCCTATTCCTGCTATTCATTTTATACATTTTAAAGTTTTTGGAGACAGGCATGGATTGGAACTTCACACGACTGGGAGTATATCCGATGGAACAGCGGGGCGTGTTCGGAATTTTCGCACATCCACTGGTACACAGCAGTTTCAAGCATCTGTTCGCCAATACGATTCCACTCTTTTTCCTGATGTGGTGTCTGTTCTATTTCTACCGGCATATAGCCCCCTACATCTTCTTTGCCATTTGGATAGGATGCGGTGCGCTTACCTTTCTTATAGGGAAACCGGGATGGCATATCGGAGCCAGCGGCATCATATACGGACTGGCTTTTTTTCTGTTCTTCAGCGGCATTCTGCGCAAACATGTACCGCTTATCGCCATTTCACTGTTGATAACGTTCCTATATGGCGGCCTGGTATGGAATATGTTCCCACAATTTGCCAAAGCCACCACTTCCTGGGAAGGACACCTTAGCGGAGCCATAGCAGGCACGCTATGCGCCATAGGCTTTATGGAATACGGTCCCCAACGGCCCGATCCGTTTGCCGGAGAGGAAGACGAAGAGGAAGACGAAGATGAGGAAAACAATGAGGATGAGGACGATAAGAAGGAAGAGGAGAAGGATGAGGATTCGTCTACAAGGATTGAATAGCACGTTTAAGAAACAATAAAAAAAACAAAAAGAGGGGCAAAGAGTTTACAGTACACCTTGATAATATCTACTTTTGTTTCAAAACAAGAAGAAAAAGCATTATGAATACAATGTTTGATACATTACTGCAACTGCCACTCTTTCAAGGACTCGCACAAGAAGACTTTACCAATATCCTGGGGAAAGTCAAGCTGAGCTTTACAAAGCATAAAGCCGGCGAAGTTATCGTGAAAGCCGGTGACACATGCAGTCAACTGATATTCGTATTGAAAGGTGAAATCTCCTCATGTACTTCATCTGCGAATACATCATACAGCTCCACGGAATATTTTCAGGCACCTTATGTCATCGAGCCACAATCTCTGTTCGGGATGAGCACCTCCTACGTCTCGGCCTATACCGCCCAAACCGAGACCCACACAGTGAGCATCAGCAAGGCTTTCGTCATGAGCGAATTGTTCAAATATGACATATTCCGCCTGAATTACATGAATATCATCAGCAACCGCGCCCAAAGCCTAAACAGCCGTCTTTGGGCAGAAAGCACCGACAACCTTGAGAAACGTATCGGCAACTTTATCCTGACACATATCGAACGTCCGTCAGGCAGGAAAATACTGAAAATAAAAATGGAAGAATTGGCTCAGGTGGTCAATGATACCCGTATGGGAGTATCAAGAGCGTTGAACAGCATGCAGGAGAAAGGCCTGCTCGAACTGCACAGAGGCGAGATGATGATTCCCGACGCAGAAAAGCTCTTATAGGCCACCTGAACCGGGATTTCCTACAACACCTTGTCTATCGCTTTCTTTATCAAGGCTTCCATCACTTTATACCCTTCTAGAGTGGGGTGTACCCCATCCCGGGTATACGAGGAGTTCAGAGCCTTATTGTCGCCTTCCACCATCTCACTGTAATAGTCGACATAAGGAATCTTGTTTTCCTGGGCATACTTCCGGATTCTGGCATTCAGCTGCATTATCTTTTGCGGAGCATCCTTCACCGAAGGATTCCAGCCAAAGGCAGCGGCAGGCAACACAGACGTCAAAATCACCTTTATCTTATTGGCCCGTGCCAGCTCTACCATAGACACTATATTTCCAAAAGTGTATTCTTCATTATAAGCGCCTGCATTTTCCGCAATGTCATTGGTACCTGCATTTATCACGACCAGCGCCGGAGCAAGCTTGATGACATCTTCGCGAAAACGGAGCAGGAAATGGGAAGAAGTCTGCCCGCCTATACCACGGCCCACATAACCGTTGTCTTCAAAGAAAGCGGCATCGTTTGCCACCCATCCTTCCGTGATGGAGTTGCCCATAAAAACCACCCGGTCCTTCTGTTTTCCCTTCCGTACCAGTTCCTTGTTTGCCTCTGCATAGCGTTTCAAATTTCCCCAGTCCTGCTTCTGTGCGTCAGAGGCTACCCAGGGGATGCACAAAAAGACAGCAATCATACATAAAAGTTTCATTGTTCTATTCTTTGTTGTTTTGTTATAAAAAAAACAGCCCCACCGTTTTTAAGGTGAGGCTATCATTATCATTGGTCAATCTCACTCCCACTCGATAGTCGCATTGGGTTTCGGAGACATATCATAACAAACGCGATTGACGGTTTTCACTTCCTTGAGAATACGGTCGGTAATCTTCATTAGGATGGGCCAGTCCACCGGCTCAATGGTAGCGGTCATGGCATCCACTGTGTTGACGGCACGGATAATGACGGGCCAGTCGAACGAACGTGCATTGTCGCGTACACCCACAGATTTGAAATCGGGCACCACAGTGAAATACTGCCATACCTTCTTATCCAGGCCTGCCAGTTGGAATTCCTCACGCAGAATGGCATCCGACTCGCGTACAGCCTCCAAGCGGTCGCGGGTAATGGCTCCCAGACAACGTACTCCCAATCCGGGACCGGGGAACGGCTGACGGTAAACCATCTCGTACGGCAATCCAAGCTCTACACCGCATGCACGTACTTCGTCCTTGAACAGCTGGCGCAACGGCTCCACCAATTCAAACTGCAAATCCTCGGGCAGACCGCCTACGTTGTGATGAGACTTCACCATCTTGGCTGTTTTTGTGCCACTCTCTACAATATCGGGATAGATGGTACCTTGTCCCAGGAAGTCGATACCGTCCAGCTTGCGGGCTTCTTCCTCAAAGACACGGATAAACTCTCCGCCGATAATCTTGCGCTTTTCTTCCGGGTCAGCCACGTTTTCCAGCTTGGAGAGGAAACGGTCTGTAGCATCCACGTATATCAAGTTAGCTTTCAGCTCCTTGCCAAAGATTTCCACCACGGCTTCCGATTCGCCCTTACGCATCAGTCCGTGGTTCACGTGTACGCAAACCAGCTTGTCTCCGATGGCTTTCAGCAGCAAAGCGGCCACCACGGAGCTATCCACACCACCGGACAGTGCCAGCAGCACCTTACGGTCGCCCACCTGACGACGTATCAACTCCACCTGGTCGTTGACGAAATTCGTCATGTTCCAGTTCGCCTCAGCCTTGCAAGTATCGAATACGAAAGATTTCACAGCCTCCTTGATGGCTTCCACATCATCCGTAAACTGCGGCAGCTTCACTTCGCACAGCGCCTTGTCGTGTCCGGCAGCCATTACGGGGAATCCCGCTTCGTAAATCTCGGGCAACACGTCGATGGACACCCCGTCAACCACATTGTTGGGGCCGCCGTTGATGATGATGCCTTTCACATTCGGCAAGGCCTTCAGTTCGGCGGCAGTAATGTCGTGCGGGTAGATTTCGCTATATACTCCCAACGCACGAATCGCCCGGGCAAGCACTGTGTTCTCATGGCTTCCCAAATCCAGAATCACAATCATATCCTGCTTCATTCTTCTATATTGTTTTTAAGTTAATAATTTCAGTCGGTCTTATTCCCATTCTATTGTGCTGGGTGGTTTTGAAGAGATGTCATAGGTCACGCGGTTCACACCTTTCACCTTATTTATAATGTCGTTGGACACCTTACCCAGGAATTCGTAGGGCAGATGCGCCCAGTCGGCTGTCATGGCATCGGTGGAAGTAACGGCACGCAAGGCCACTGCACGTTCATAGGTGCGTTCGTCGCCCATCACGCCCACACTCTGTACGGGCAGAAGAATGACGCCCGCCTGCCAGACCTGATGGTAGAGCGATGTCTCGTTGCCGTCGGCATCCTGCACTTTCCAGTCACGCAAGCCCTGAATGAAAATATCGTCGGCTTCCTGCAAAGTATGCACCTTCTCCGGTGTTATATCCCCCAGGATGCGGACAGCCAGTCCCGGACCGGGGAAAGGATGACGGGTAATCAAATGTTCGGGCATTCCCAATTCGCGTCCCACGCGGCGTACTTCGTCCTTGAACAGCCACTGCAACGGTTCGCACAGACGGAGGTTCATCTCCTCGGGCAGACCGCCCACGTTGTGATGGCTCTTGATGGTCTTGCCCGTAATGTTTAGGCTCTCGATGCGGTCGGGATAAATGGTGCCTTGTGCCAACCAACGGGCATCGGTTATCTTGTGCGCTTCGGCATCGAAGACCTCGATAAAATCGCGGCCGATGATTTTACGCTTTTGCTCAGGCTCGGTCACTCCCTCCAAATCCTTGAAGAACTTCTCGCTGGCATCCACGCCAATCACGTTCAGTCCCAGGCATTCGTAGTCGTGCATCACATTCTTGAACTCATTCTTGCGAAGCAGTCCGTGGTCCACAAAGATACAGGTCAAGTTCTTGCCAATGGCACGATGCAGCAACACGGCGGCTACCGAAGAATCCACACCGCCACTCAGTCCCAGGATAACTCGGTCGTTGCCAAGCTGCTCCTTCAGTTCGGCCACAGTAGTATCTACAAACGATGCGGCGCTCCAGCTCTGGCTGCAACCGCATACGTCCACCACGAAGTTGCGCAGCATCTGCGTACCGTCCTCGCTATGAAATACTTCCGGATGGAACTGCACTCCCCACATCTCCTCGCCGGACACCTGGTAAGCAGCAATCGCTACCTTGTCCGTAGAAGCTATAATCTTGAAGTTGTCGGGAATGGCTGTAATCGTGTCTCCATGGCTCATCCATACTTGGGTATTCTTCCTTACCCCTTTGAAAAGGACATTCTCCGAATCGAAAGAACCGAGATGGGCACGTCCGTACTCGCGGGTTCCTGCCGGCTCCACCCGTCCACCGTTGCTGTAGGAGATAAACTGCGCACCGTAGCAGATACCCAGAATGGGGTATTTCCCACGAATCCCGCTCAAATCTACCTTGAATGCACTCTTATCATAAACAGAAAAGGGGCTACCCGAAAGGATAACTCCTTTTACACTCTCATCTCCGTATGGAAATTTGTTGTAAGGTACAATCTCGCAATAGACATTCAATTCGCGCAGCCGGCGGCCGATGAGCTGCGTGGTTTGCGAACCGAAATCAAGAATAATAATCTTCTCTTGCATATAAATCCGTATAGACTTTAATAAATGATTTGCAAAAGTAGAAAAAGTAAAGGAATTATCAGGGATAATGTGACAGAAAAACGTTTTTTTACTAAAAACAGCTTTAATTTCAGGCTAGAACTATCCACAAGGATACTAAAAGCTATTCTTACTACAACCGTGCTGTTTTCTTACCACAGCTATGCAACTTGCTTACCACAGCAATGTTATTTTCTTACCACGGCTGTGGTAAGATTACTGCTTAGTATAAAAAGGGACAGTTTCCGGCGGTACCGGGGAGAGTTAAATGCATTAGGGAATGTATCAAAAGCCATGAACGCTTTCATCATGTTATAATATTAGGCGCGGAATTCTAAGAC